>CAMPGP010000004.1 GCA_946885545.1 uncultured Altererythrobacter sp. | reverse complement strand
GCCCCGCATGAACGTGCCGCGGCAGATGCACCGGCGGGCCGCACGCTTCCCCACTCCAATTCACGACCCGAGCGACCCCCGCTGCCATCCCCCATCGATATCGCCAGCAAAGCCAACGAATTAGGAAGCGTTATGCAACGAGTGTTAATCGCGTCAATGCGCGATTTGCTCCAAACCGGAGGGAGCGGGCCGGGCGCGGATCAGCCCGTCCCGGCAGCGGAGTTGATCCCGAGCGAGGCGAAATAGCGCTTCACGTTGCGCGCGGCCTGGCGCAGGCGTTGCTCGTTCTCGACCATCGCGATCCGCACGTAGCCCTCCCCCTCCTCGCCGTAGCCGACCCCCGGCGCCACGGCGACGTCGGCATAGGTGAGCAGCTGCTTGGAGAATTCGAGGCTGCCCATTTCCTTCAGCGCCGGGGGCAGCGGGGCCCAGGCGAACATTGAGGCGGGCGGCGGCGGAATGTCCCACCCGGCGCGGCCGAACGCCTCGACCATCACGTCGCGGCGCTTGTGGTAGAGCTGGCGGTTGCTCTCGACGATGTCCTGCGGGCCGTTCAGCGCGGCGCAGGCGGCGGCCTGGATCGGGGTGAAGGCGCCGTAGTCGAGATAGCTCTTCACCCGGCTCATCGCCGCAATCAGATCGCGGTTGCCGACCGCGAAGCCCATCCGCCAGCCGGCCATGGAATAGGTCTTGGACATCGAGGTGAACTCGACCGCGACATCCTTCGCGCCCTTCACCTGCATGATCGAGGGCGTCGGGTTTCCGTCGAAATAGAGCTCCGAATAGGCGAGGTCGGACAGGATCCAGACCTTGTTCTCCTTCGCCCAGGCCACCAGCCGCTCGTAGAACGCGAGGTCGACGACTTCCGCCGTGGGATTGGAGGGATAGTTCACCACCAGCACGCTCGGCCGCGGCACGGTGAAATGCATCGCTTTCTCGAGGCTGCGGAAATAATTCTCGTCGGGCGTGGTCGGCACGCTGCGGACGGTCGCGCCCGCGATGATGAAACCGAAGGTGTGGATCGGATAGCTGGGGTTCGGCGCCAGCACCACGTCGCCCGGCGCGGTGATCGCGGTGGCGAGGCTGGCGAGCCCTTCCTTGCTGCCCATCGTCACCACCACTTCGGTCTCGGGGTCGAGATCGACCCCGAAGCGGCGGCCGTAGTAATTCGCCTGCGCGCGGCGCAGCCCGGGGATACCCTTCGACTGCGAGTAACCGTGCGCGCTGGGCTTGGCGGCGACTTCGCACAGCTTGTCGATCACGTGCTGCGGCGGGGGCTGGTCGGGGTTGCCCATGCCGAGGTCGATGATGTCCCGCCCCGCGCGCCGCGCCGCGTGCCGCATGCCGTTCACTTCGGCGATCACATAGGGCGGCAGGCGCTTCATGCGGTAGAACTCTGTATCCATCGACCTCGTCTCGTAAGGAACGCGCGACAGGTTCGCGCATAGGATTCGTAACGGAATAGCGGTCGCGGTTAAATGCGCATTTGGCTATTGCACACCGAACCGCGACTACGAGGAGCGCATCGCATGGCCGACCGGCAGGATTCCCCCACGTTCGATATGGCGACATTCTTCGACATGCAGGGAGAGGCGATGCGCGAGATGTTCGGGCGCTTCTCGCCCCCTGCTGCGCAGCTGCCGCAGGCGGACATGGCGCGATGGACCGAGACCGCCGAGCAGCTGCGCGCAATGTGGCTCGACTTCGCGAACGAGAAGCTCGCCGCCGGGGCCGACATCGCCAACCCGCTCGAGCCGCAGCAATGGATGCTGATGACGCAAGGCTGGGCGCGCAGCCCTGCGTTCGATCCCGCGCAGGCGCAGGCGATGATGGCCGAAGGGATGCAGCTGTGGCAGGGCGTCGTCGGCGCGATGTTCGGCGGCGCCGGCAAGGGAGACGGCGAGACGCTGGAGCTTCCGCGGCAGGACCGGCGTTTCTCCGACCCCGCCTGGCGCGAGCACCCGGCCTATATCCTGCTCCACCAGACCTACCTCATGCTCGCCGATTATTTCATGCGCGCGGCGAAGGACGTGGAAGGGGTGCCTGAGGACAAGAAGGCGCAGCTCAAGTTCGCCACCCAGGCGTTGCTCGACGCGATGAGCCCCGACAACTTCCTCGCCACCAACCCGGTCGTGCTCAAGCGCACGATCGAGACCGGCGGGCAGAACCTCGTCAAGGGCATGCAACACCTGATCGCCGACCTGAAGCGCGGGCAGTTGACCCACACCGACGCGGATGCGTTCACCCTGGGCGAGAACCTCGCCGCCACGCCGGGCAAGGTCGTCCACGAGACCCCGCTCTACCAACTGATCCAGTATGCGCCCGCGACCGAGGACGTCTACGCCGTGCCGCTGGTGATCTTCCCGCCGTGGATCAACCGCTTCTACATTCTCGACCTCACGCCCAAGAAGAGCTTTATCAAGTGGGCGGTCGACCAGGGGCTGACGGTCTTCGTGGCGAGCTGGAAATCGGCCGACGCCTCGATGCGCGACGTGGTGTGGGACGATTACATCCGCGCGCAGATGGACGCGATCGACACCGTGCGCGAGCGGCTCGACGTGCCGAGCGTCCACACGATCGGCTACTGCGTCTCGGGCACCACGCTCGCCGCGACGCTGGCGATCCTCGCGCGCCGAGGACAGGCGGACAAGGTCGAAACCGCCACGTTCTTCACCGCGCAGGTCGATTTCGAGAAGGCGGGCGAGCTGCTCAACTTCATCGAGGGCGGACAGCTCGAAGCGATCACCAAGCTTGCGCCCGAAGGATACCTCGACGGACGCTATCTCGCCGCGACGTTCAACGCGCTGCGTGGCAAGGACCTGATCTGGAACTACGTGGTCAACAACTACCTGCTGGGCGACGACTACCCGGCGTTCGACCTGCTCCACTGGAACGGCGACGTCACCAACCTGCCCGGCAAGTGGCACGCCGCCTACCTGCGCGACCTCTACCGCGACAACAAGCTGGTCGAGCCCGACGCGATGGAGGCCGACGGCACGAAGATCGACCTGCGCCTGATCGAGACCCCGGCCTACATCCAGGCCGGCCGCGAGGACCACATCGCCCCGGCCGAGAGCGTGTGGCGCGCGACCCACCATTTCAAGGGCGACACCACTTTCGTGCTCGCGGGCTCCGGCCACATCGCCGGGGTCGTCAACCCGCCCGCGGCGAACAAGTACCAGTACTGGACCGGCGACAGCGACGCCGCCTCGCTCGAGGATTTCGTCGAAGGCGCCACCGAACACCCCGGCAGCTGGTGGCCCCACTGGCTCGAGTGGCTTGAAGCGCGTGCCGACGCCAAGGTCCCCGCCAAGGGCAAGCGCAGGCCCGGTGCAAAGGGCGACAAAGTCATCGAGGATGCCCCGGGGCGCTACGTAATGACGCGCTGACCGACAACCCGGCATCGGACCATTTTTCCCAACGTCGCAGCCATTATGGTTGCCCGGTCGAGCTAGACGTGAGCGACGCGGCGGCCCGCCATCGGCCGATACGGTCGCTTGCGGTTAGCCAACCGACGACGCGCCGGCCGTGCGCGCCGGCATCGAATATGTTGCACTGCACCATTTCTGCTTGACTTCGCGCCTGCGATAGCTATTTTGTGCACTGCAACATATGCGGGCATTGCGTCCGCGAAGCACAGGAACGCTAACATGGCTACCACGCCCGAAGCGCAGAGCTCGCAAACCAAAATCGATGCCGCGGCCGAGAAGGCCTACACGGAAGCGTCGGCGGCCCGCAAGGCCGAAGCGCTGAAGGCCGAGGCGGCGTCCGCTCCGGCGGTCGAGGTCGCCGACCCGGCGCCCGCGCAGAAGACCCCGGCGAAAGCCCCGGCCGCCAAGGCCGCGGCCCAGCCCAAGAAGAAGACCGTGAAAAAAGCCGCCGCGAAGAAGGCCCCTCGGGCCGCCGTCGCCGCCAAGCGCAAGCCCGCGGCGAAAGCCCCGGCCAAACCCATTTCGAAGGAAACCATCATGACCAAGGCCAAGACCGCCACCACCGATTATGCCGCGCAGATGAAGGAAGGCCTCGCCGAGCTTCAGACCCGCGCCAAGACCGCCTACGACAAGGGCACCGAATACGCCGCCGAAGCGCGCGACTTCTCGAAGGGCAACCTCGACGCGATGGTTGAATCGGGCAAGATCTTCGCCGCCGGCATGCAGGACATGGCCAAGCTCGCCGTTGAAGACGGCAAGGGCGCGGTCGAGACGATGACTTCCGATGCGAAGGAATTCGCCGCCGTGAAGTCTCCGACTGATCTCGTCCAGCTGCAGGGCAAGATCGCCAGCCGCAACTTCGACGCTGCCGTGGCCCAGTTCTCGAAGGCGACCGAAATGTGGGTCAAGCTCGCCGGCGACGTCGCCGCGCCGATCTCGGGCCGCATGAGCCTGGCGATGGAAAAGGTTCGCAAGGCGGCCTGAGCCCCCTTGCAACGCGGAACTCCGGCCTCTCCTCTCCCGAGCCGGGTTCCCGAAATTCGGGCCGGTCAGCCACGCGCTGACCGGCCCTTTTTTCTCGCGCGCGCGATGTTAACCGGCCCGCAATAGCGCTGGCCCATCTTGCGCCCGCGTCTTGCAGATTGCGCGCGCCATACGATATTGCGAACCCATGACCTTCACCCTCGCCTCCGCTCTCGATCTTCGCCCCCGCACCACCGGTGCGGGCGATTCGGATCGCGACGGCGACGGTGCGGGCCAGGTTGGGATCGCCACCCGCACCCGCTCCAAGCCCAAGAAGCCGAGCCAGTACAAGGTGCTGATGCTCAACGACGACTACACCCCGATGGAATTCGTGGTTATGGTCCTCAAGCGCTTCTTCCGCATGGACATGGAACAGGCGACCCGTGTCATGCTCCACGTCCACCAGCGCGGCGTGGGCGTGTGCGGCATCTTCCCCTACGAAGTCGCGGAGACCAAGGTGAACCAGGTGATGGACTTCGCGCGCCAGAACCAGCACCCGCTCCAGTGCACGCTCGAGAAGGCGTGATGTGCAACGATCCGGTCACGCAGGGGCATGACCGGATGAATTTTTCACGCTAGGGCGGTTCGAAACGCAGCCTCCGGCCGGAACCCTTGCTCAGATCCATTCCTTCGCTCGATCGGTACATCCTCCGGCTGGTGCTCCTGCCGATGCTCGGCGTGTTCGCGATCGCGGCGTCGCTCCTCCTGCTCGACAAGATGCTGCGGCTGTTCGATTTTGTCGCGGTCGAAGGCGGCCCGGTGGGCGTCGTGTTCAAGATGCTCGGCGCGCTGATCCCCGAATACGCCAGCCTCGCGATCCCGCTCGGCCTGCTGCTCGGCATCCTGCTCGCATTCCGCAAGCTGGCGACGTCGAGCGAGCTCGACGTGATGCGCGCGGTGGGCCTGTCCTATTTCCGGCTGCTGCGCGTCCCTTACATCATCACCGCGCTGCTGATGGCGGTCAACGTGGCGCTGGTGTTCTACGTTCAGCCGGTCAGCCGCTACTATTACGAGCAGCTCGAATACGAACTGCGCTCAGGCGCACTGGGCGCGTCGATCAAGGTCGGCGAGTTCACCACGCTGGCCGACCGCATGGCGCTGCGGATCGAGGCGAGCGAGGACGACGGGCGCCGGTTGCAGGGCATCTTCGCGCGCGTCGCGAACGACAAGGGCCAGGTGCTCTCGATCACCGCGCAGGAAGGCGCCTTCCTCGCCACTACCGACAGCCCCGACACGATCATCCTGCGCCTCACCGAAGGCACGATCGTGCAGGACACCGGGAACCAGACCCCGCGCGTGCTCAGCTTCACCCGGCACGACCTGCCAATCGACCTGCCCCAGATCGAGGCCTTCCGCGCCCGCGGCGACGCCGAGCGCGAATACATTCTGCCCGAACTGCTGCGCGTCGGGTGGAACGACGACGCCTCCGAAGCCAAGCGCGACGCGAGCCTGGCGAGCTTCAACTTCCGCATGGTCGAGGTCGTGATGATGGCGCTCATGCCGCTGCTCGCCGTCGCGCTGGCGATCCCGCCCAAGCGATCGACCAGCGCGCTCGGAGTCTTCGTCTCGATCGTGATGGTCGTCGCCTACCACAAGGTGAACCAGTATGGGGAGGACATCGCCTCGCTCGGACGGTTCGATCCGATCCTGGCGCTTTGGCTGCCCTTCGTGCTCTTCGCCGCGCTGATCGGGTGGATGTACTACAAGGTCGCGATCGTGCCCGGCGGGCAGCCGATCGGCGCGCTCGAGACCGCGTTCGACAAGGCGGGGAAGCGCATCCGCCGTCTGTTCGGCTGGCGCCGTCCCCGCACGCCCGATCTGGCCCCCGCCGAGTAACCCGCACCGATGCAGTTCGATTTCTTTCCCTCGCGCACGCTGACGGTCTATCTGGCGAAGCTGCTCGCCGTGCGCATCGTGGCGATGCTCGCGATCCTGGTGCTCGTGCTCATGATGCTCGATCTGTTGAGCACGAGCGGCGAGATCCTCGCGGTCGAGGGCAACGGCCAGGCCGAGCTGTGGACCTACATCACCTTGCGGGTCCCGCAGTTGGTCGCGCGGTTCCTGCCCTATTCGGTGCTGCTGGCGACGATCATCGGGCTCGTCACGCTCAACCAGAACAGCGAAGTCATCGCGATGAAGGCGGCGGGCCTTTCGGCGCATCAGGTCCTCGCTCCGCTGCTGCTCGCTGCCGGCGTGGTCTCGGTGGTCAGCTTCGTCTTCAACGAAGCGGTCGTGACGCGCGCGACGGCCACGCTCAAGGCGTGGGAGGCGAACGAATTCGGTCCGGTGCCGCAGGATTCGGGCGTGCGCTCCAACGTCTATCTCACGGCCGGAAACGACATTCTTTCGGCCGCCTCGCTTTCCGGTCGCGGCGACGCGATCACCATGCGCGGCGTGACCTGGTATCGCCGTGGAGACGGCGGCGCGCTGGTCGAGCAGGTTCGCGCCAAGACCGCGCGCTATGCGGGTCTGGGTTGGCTGCTGGAGGACGCCACCCGGTTCGACGTCGCCACCGCAAGCACATCGCGCCTCGACCGGCTCGTCGTCGCTGAAGGACTGACCCCGGCGCAGATCGAGCTCGAGAGTATCGATCCCGACGCGCAGAACTTCATCGAGCTCTACCAGTCGATCAGCGCCTACGAGGAGGTCGGTCGCCGCACCGACGAATTGCGTGCCAAATGGTGGCACAAGCTCTCCGGGCCGCTCTCGGCCTTCCTCATGCCGCTGCTCGGGGCGATCGCGGCATTCGGCCTCGCAAGGTCGGGCCAGCTTTTCCTGCGCGCGATCATCGCAATGGCGCTGGGCTTCGCCTACTTCGTAGTCGACAATGCCGCGCTCGCGATGGGCAGTTTCGGGGGATACCCCCCGCTACTCGCCGCGTGGGCCCCGTTCCTGCTGTTTCTGCTGATCGGCGAAACCGTGCTGGTACGAACCGAAGAATAGCACGCGGAGCGGAACTCAATCGCGCGCTGCGAGTCTATGCCACAATGTCGACACAAAGGAGACCCGGCATGAAGACTTTCAAACTGCCCGCCGCCCTGCCCGTCCTCGCCGCCGCACTCGCGCTCGGCGCCTGCAGCGACGCCAACGCCCCCGAAACGGCGCCCGAGGGCGAAGACACCGTCGTGGTGCAGGACACCGTGCCCGCTGCGACCGAGACGACCGTTGTCGTCGACGAGGACGGTGCTGCCACCGACGGCGACAGCGTCAGCATCGGCGAAGACGGCATCGAAGCCAATGTCGGCGACGAGGACACCCGCGTCCGCGCCGATGTCGACGGGGACCCCACGCTGACGGTCGAAACCGACTGATCGCGTCCTCAAGTCCATAAGGAAAGGGCCGCTCCCCAACGGGAGCGGCCCTTTTCGCATGCTCCGGCGCGGCGTGTTCAGCGGCGCATCGTGCTCCGCGCGATTCGCAGCACCAGAGTCCACATTCCGGGATGGTTCGCCCCGTCGTAGGTCGATCCCGTGCCGAGGTGCGAGGCGAGCCGCCGGTGCGCCTCGCCCAGCGAATGATAGGGCATGCTGGGCAGGAGATGGTGCAGCGCATGGTAGCGCAGGCCAACCGGGGCCCAGATCTCGGCGATGCGGCCGGGCGGCGGAACGTTCACCGAATCTAGGAACTGCGCCGTCACCGTCATCGGTTCGCCATCGTTCTCCCACAGGTGCGCGACCAGCGTGCGAAGCTGGTTCAGCACCGCGGTCAGCGACAGTATCGCGAGCGCGATCAGCAGCGGCCGCCAGCCCAGCGCGAACGGGCTGCCGATCAGCGCGAGCGCCCAGACGCTGCCGCCCAGTTCCTGCCAGAACACTCGTCCGCGCAAGTCGCCCTCGGGCACACGGCGGCGGAAGTCGGGATTGATCGAGAGCGCCGAGAACCGCTCCCAAACCACCTTGCGCACCGCCGGGATCACCGCGCCGAGCGGCACCAGAATCGCGAAACGGAACAGCAACGCGAACGGCGCGAGCAGCGCGATCGCGACGAACAGCGGCAGGCTCCACGGCTTCATCAGCGCCAGCGGAAGGTACTCGGGATCCTCCACCGTGCCGTAGCGGGTGCGCGCGTGATGCAGCGTGTGAACCCCTTCGTACATGAACGAGGGCGTGAGCATCGGAATGCCGACGGCGAGGTTCCACCCGAGCCGAAAGCCGGGCAGCGCGTCGCGGTGGATATGCGACAGCTCGTGGATGAACAGCAGCGCGCGATAGAGCGCCAGCGCGGCGACGAAGCCCAGCGCGAAGGCGAGCGGAACGCTCTCGACCAGGATTGCACCGGCAAGCGCGCCGTAGCCCAGCCCGGCGGACAGCAGCATGTCGCTCCAGTAGATCGCCGGGCGCGCCTGCGCGAGATCCTTGGTCAGATCGCGCGCGGCGCGCAGCATGGCCTTGTCGTCCGCGATGGCGGGCTTGGCGGGCATGCGCGGCGAGGGTGCCGCCGGGGCGACGCCTGCAGGATCGATGGTCTGTTGCATGTTCATAGCCATGTTTTCCCGGAAGTCCGCGCCCTACAGCAAAAACATGCGGGGCGGAATATCGCGACGCGGCGTGCCATTTGCTCACGCCCGCAGCGCACTCGCTTGACAACCAATACCAAGCAAACACAGGGCTAATCCAAGCTGAACAGGATGCCCCGTGACGAACGCCGAAATAGTGATCGAACCCCTCGAGGGCAAGGCGGGCCGCGCGGCATTCGTCGACCTGGGCCGCCGGTTCGCTGAGGAAACCCCGCACTCCGTCCCGCAGTTGCGCGGCGAGCAGATGGAACTGCTCGATCCGGCGAAGAACCCCCTGTTCGAACATGCCGAGGCGCAGCTGTTCCTCGCGAAGCGCGGCGGCAAGGCGGTCGGCCGGATAGCGGCCTGCGTCGACCGGATCATGCTTGAAATGGATCCGGCGCAGGGCTTCGGCCCCGGTACCGGCATCTTTGGATATTTCGATGCGGAGGACGAAGCCGTGGCCGACGCGCTGCTCGGCGCGGCCGAAAGCTGGCTGCGCGAACGGGGCATGACGCGGGTCCTCGGCCCGATCTCACTATCGATGTGGGAAGAACCGGGGCTGCTGGTCGCCGGCCACGATCATTCTCCGACTTTGCTCATGGGCCATCATCCGGAGCGCTATCGTGGCTATGTCGAAGGCGCGGGCTACGACGTCGCCAAGCGGCTCTACACCTACGATCTCGACATCAGCCAAGATTTCCCGCCGCTGATCCGCCGCATCGTCCAGTCCGGGCGGCGCAATCCGCGCATCCGCATCCGCCCGGTCGATCGTGCGAACTACACGAACGACGTGCGCACGGTGCTGCATATCCTCAACGATGCCTGGTCGAAGAACTGGGGCTTCGTGCCCTTCACCGAAGCCGAGATCGAATACGGCGCCAAGAAGATGAAGCCGCTGATCCGCGACGAGCTCGCCCGGATCGCCGAACTCGACGGGCGCCCGGTCGCCTTCATGCTCGCCTTGCCCGACATCAACGAGCCTCTCGCGCGCACCCACGGCAGGCTGTTCCCCTTCGGATGGATCACCATGCTGCGCTGGCTCCGGCGGCCCGTCGGGCGCAACGCGCGCGTGCCCCTGATGGGCGTCCTGAAGGAATTCCACAATTCGCGCCTCGCCAGCCAGCTTGCCTTCATGATGATCAGCGACATTCGCGACGACACCACCGCGGCCTACGGCACCAGCCGCGGGGAGATCGGCTGGATCCTGGAGGACAACCAGGGGATGGTCGCGATCGCCGACGCGATCGAGAGCACGATCAACCGCGAATACGCGATTTACGCCAAGGCACTGTAATCGCGAGCCTCCCCGCATCTGTTGCTCGGGCGCAACCGCCCCGGGCAATCGACGGGCCGCGGGAACTTGCGAGGCGCAATTTCCGTTTGAACCACGGCGCCGCTTCCCGCGCGTCGCGCAAGTCGGATCGCCATGAACAAGTTTTCCAAGACCAAGCGGAAGACCCGCGCGCTGGGCCACATTCTCGTGGTGGAAGACGATGCGGTGCTCGCGCTCAGCATCGAGGCGGCGCTGCTCGATGCAGGCGCGTCGCAGGTGGAAATCTGCCAGACGACCGATGCCGCGCTGGAGGCCTTGCGCCGCAGTTCGCCCGACGCGATCGTGCTCGACGTGCATCTTGCCGACCGCGACGACGGCTGGGCGATTGCCGAGCTGGTCGACAGCGTCGGGCCCAATGCCCCGCGGATCGTCTTCTCGACCGGCGCGCCGCAGCACATCCCGCCCGAGATCGCGGAACTGGGCCCCGTGCTCGAAAAGCCTTACGAACCGGCCGCTCTCGTCAGCGCCGTCCAGGCGCCGCGTCGCAAGGGGCTGCTCGCCCTGCTCCGCAAACCGGGCTGATCTCTCGCCACCATCGCTCCGACATCCGGGACCACGCGCCCGGCGCACATGCTCGGGGATCGACCTCGTGCGGTACGTATACGAAAAAAAGGCCCCCGCTCTCTTGAGCGGGGGCCCTTCGGGATCGTATCACCAGCCGCTTGGACGGGAGGGGGGGTCTCGGCGGTGATACAAGGATAATGTTCGTCCTGAAATGCGGTTCCCACCCTGTTTCAATTTTTTTCACATGCCGTGAAAAGGGGCGATCCCGGCGCCCAACTACTTGCGCGACAAGCACTATTCGTCCACCAGCGCAGCTCACGGAACCAAGCACGCGCGCGCGCGTTCTAGCGACGCCTATCTAGGGAAGGGAATTCATGCCGCTTGGAGAACAAGTCGCCAACAACCTACCGTACCTGCGACGCTACGCCCGTGCTTTGACGGGATCTCAATCCACCGGAGACGCTTTCGTCCGCCAGACGCTCGAAGCGGCTCTGGCCGACGAGCAGCTCAAGGCCTCACTCGCCGAAGGGCGCGTGCCGCTTTATCGTGCGTTCAACAAGGTCTGGTCGAGCGCCTACATGGAAGTAGCCGACGGGCCGGGCAGCGGCAACGCGCACGAGAACGCAGCCAGCGATCGCCTGCGCGCCATCACACCGCTCAACCGGCAGGCACTGCTCCTCACCACACTCGAGGATTTCAGCATCGATCAGGCCGCCGAGATCATGGATCTCGATAGCGACTCGGTGCAGAAGCTGGTCCAGGAAGCGGTCGAGGAGATCGACCGCGAATCCGCCACCAGCGTTCTCATCATCGAGGACGAACCGCTGATCTCGATGCAGCTGGAGGATCTCGTGACCTCGCTCGGCCACGAGATTTGCGGCACCGCCGCCACCCGGACGCAGGCGCAGGAAGTGGTCGCCGAGCGCACCCCGGGCCTCGTGCTCGCGGACATCCAGCTCGCCGACGGTTCCTCGGGCCTCGACGCGGTGGACGACATTCTCGCGCTCGACAGCGTGCCGGTGATCTTCATCACCGCCTATCCAGAACGTTTGCTCACCGGCGACCGACCTGAGCCGACCTACCTGGTGACCAAGCCGTTCAAGGAAGCCACGGTGCGCACCGCGATCAGTCAGGCTCTGTTCTTCAATTCGAGCCGCCCGATCGCCTGACACGCGGCGCCCCGAGCGGGCACCGATCCGATCCGCAGGAGCCGCCCGGCCGCCACTGGCGCGCCGGGCGGTTTCGTTTGTCAGGCAGCGGTTTCCTCGACCCGGCGGCTCGTCGCTCGCATCACGAACTGGCTCGGGCGGCGCACCGGGATCCGCAGCGTGCAGCGCACGCCCTCGGGCGGGAATTCAAGCTCGACCTCCTGGTTGAGTTCGTGCGCGACGATCTTTTCGATCAGGTCGAGGCCGAAGCCGCGCCCGGATGGCTTGCCTTCGAGCCGCGGGCCGCCACCCTCGACCCACTCCAGACGCACCACGGTCTTGCCTTCGAGCGACCAAGTCACCGAAACGTGGCCGCCGGGCTTGCTCAGCGCCCCGAACTTCGAGGCGTTCGTCGCAAGCTCGTGAATGGCCAGGCCCAGCGTCAGCGCATCGTTCGGCGCCAGCTCGACTTCGGGGCCTGCAATGACGAAATCTTCTCCCTCGTCGCGCGCATGCGGCGCGAGCTCGGCCTCGACCACGGCGCGGATCGGGGTCGTCCCCCATTCGGATTGTGTCAGCAGGTCGTGAGTCGCCGAGATCGCCCGAATGCGGCCGTCGAGACCATCGGCGAACTCCTCGAGAGAATCGGAGCGCCGCCGCGTCAGCGCTACGATCGAGAGCACGTTGGCCAGCGTGTTCTTGACCCGATGGTTGAGTTCGCGCGTGAGCGAATTGCGGATAGAATCCTGCTCCTCGAGCCATTCGAGCTTGAGCTGGTCCTCGCGCGTCTGCTGCGTCACGAGCCGCGCGACCACCAGCAGCAGGGTCGCCACGAGCAGGCCGAACAGCAAAGTCAGCATCGACAGCGGCGACAGCGAGTAGGATCCGACCGACTCCACCTCGACCACCATTTCGCGGTTGGCGATCTGGATCGTCTCCTCGGCCACGATACCGGACGAGGAATCCACCGCGACCTGGGCGAGCAGGCGGTCAGGGGTGGCTTCGCCGTCATAAAGGCGCACGCCGCGCTCGCCGGCATCGGCCAGTTCGAGCGCGGAGACGAGGAAATCGTTGGCGTCGAAGGGGCTGTAGACGAACCCACGCAGCCTGCGGCTCGGGCCGTCACCGGCATAGACCGGCATGAAGATCACGAATCCGGGCGAATGCGCCGTGCTCTCGTCGGCCAGCACGAGCTTGCCGCTCGCGGTTGGCTGCGCGAGCCGCGCCGCTTCGTCCATCGCTTCGCGGCGCACCGGTTCGGAATAGAGGTCGTAGCCGAGCATGCTGCGATTGCGTTCGGTCGCCGGCCGCAGGAAGGTGACCGGTACCACGCGCGTCGTGACGCTGGTGGGCGCCGGTCGGATGAGCACCTCGTCCTGCAACCCTTCCGCGGCACCAATCCTGAACCGGCCGAGTTCGTAGGATCTCAGGTTCTCGGCCCAGCCGATCCCTTCCGCCCCGCGATAATCGAAATCGAGCTGGAGTTCGGAGACGAAGCGATTGAACAGCGGCTCGTCCACGCTGTCGACCGCGGCGAACATCGCCGCCCCGGCGCGCAAGTATGCCGAGCTGGCATTGCCTCGCCGCTCGAGCGCCGAGGCTATCGAACGCGCACGTTCGTTGAGGTTGTCGATCTCGCGCGCTGCCTCGCCGCGCTCGATCGAAAAGACGCTGAACGCGGTGATCGCCGCGACCAGCAGGAAGATTCCCACCGGAACCGCACGAGGATAATCGACCAGCCACCGGCGACTTCGGTTTCTTCGAGGCGCTTGCATTCGCATCAGGCTGCGTCGTCTTACCCCCGCCGTTGTCTTCAACGCTTGTTGTTGTCGGCGGAAAACCCCCGCTTCCATGCGGGAACCATGCACGGTCAGCTTCGTTCCCCCGGAACCAATAAACTGGAAATCTGTTCTTGCGCGACCTATCGCGCAGGTAATCCACATGACGAGGAACGGTTAACCTGCATGCGAACTGACGGGGATCGAAACGCGAAGTCCGCCCGGGGGGGCCCAGAAAAGCCGAAACCTGAACAGCCGAAAGATCGCGACAACCCCGGCTGGGCCAATGGCCTGCGCCAGTTGTACGATTCGGTCGTCGACGAACCGCTGCCCGACAGCTTCAAGGACCTTCTGGCGAAGCTGGACGACAAACCCTGATGTCCCGCCCCGAACGGACGGCCTCCGAAAAGGCCGATTTCAAGCGCGAGCTGACCGATGTCGTGCCGCACCTCCGCGCCTTCGCGCGCGGTCTGTGCGGTCGCCCCGACATGGCCGACGACCTCGTCCAGGAGACGTTGCTCAAGGCCTGGGCCGCGCAGGAACGGTTCGAGCCGGGCACCAGCATGCGCGCCTGGACTTTCGTGATCCTGCGCAACGCCTATCTCACCGACATGCGGCGCAACCGCTTCCGCGGCGAATACGACGAGAACGTCGCCGAGCGGCTGCTGACGCAGCCCGCCGGTCAGGAAGAGCCGATCCACCTGTCGGACATGCACCGCGCTCTGCTCACCCTGCCGCCCGAACGGCGCGAGGCCTTGCTGCTCGTCGGCGCGGGCGGCTTCTCCTACGAAGAGGCGGCGGCGATCTGCGGCTGCGCGGTCGGAACGATCAAGAGCCGCGTCGGCCGGGCGCGCGCGGCGCTGACCGCGATGCTCGAGGACGGCACGATCCCCAGGCGCGCGATCGGCGACGATGCGGCGCATCGCGCGATCCTCGAGGAACTCGACGACGTCGCCGCCGGACGCGGCGAGACCGCGCCCACCCGGTGACCGCCACACGCACCCGCTTGATTGCCTCCCGTTGTGGAGGCAATCTCGGCGGTCGAAGGAGGCGGGATCCGGTGCGCGCATGAACGAGACGAAGCCAGGCCTGGGATCGGGCGACGTGGCGCCGGTCCGTCGGCCCCGGCGCGCGGCCTTCGCGGAGCAGGAACTGCGCCTGATCTCGGCCCTCGTGCTGCTGCTCGGGCTCGGCTTGTTCCTCGCGCTTCCTTTCGTGTTGTCGATCGGGTCGGTGGTGTTCCTGCCGCTGGTCACCGCACTGGTGCTGACGATCATTCTGTCGCCGCTGGCCGACAAGCTCGCGGGCTGGGGCCTGCCCAACGTGCTTGCCTCGCTGATCGCGCTGGCGGTGTTCTTCGGCGTGCTGCTGCTGGCGCTGGCGCTGATCCTTCAGCCCGCCGTCACTCTGTTCGAAAGCCTGCCGCAAATGGCCGACCGCGTCGGCGCGCGTTTTACCGAGTTGCGCAACGAGTTCGCCTGGGTCGCCATGGCGAACGACCGGCTGGCGGACCTGACCGGCCGTTCGGGCGGCGGACGCGAGGTCGTGCTTGCCAGCCCCTCGGTGATCGAACAGCTAGCGTTCGCCACGCCGAGCGTGCTGCTCGAGGTGCTCCTCACCTTCCTCATGACCTTCTTCATGATCGAGGCTCGCGTGCGCTTGCGCCGCCATCTGCTGTTCGACCGGGCGAGCTTCGGAACCAGCATCAAGGCCGCGCGCGTGATGCGAGAGGTGCAGGATAGGGTCGCCGCCTACATCCTCACCGTCTCGTGGATCAACGCGGGCGTCGGCGTCATCGTCGCGCTCGGCGCCTGGGCGCTCGGTGTCGAGGCGCCGGTGATGTGGGGCGGGCTCGCCGCGATCCTCAACTTCCTTCCCTACATCGGTCCGCTGGCGATGACGGCGGTGCTGGCGCTGTTCGGCATCGGAACTGCGGAGACGGTGATCGTCGGGCTAATTCCGGCCGCGGCCTATCTGGGCCTGCACACGGTGGAATCTAATATCGTCACCCCGTCGATCCTGGGTGCGCGCTTCACCATGAATCCCGTCATGATCCTCATCGCGCTCAGTTACTTTTCGTGGATCTGGGGTGTCTTCGGGGCGCTGCTCTCGGTCCCGATCCTGCTGATGCTGACCGCGTTCTTCGATCACGTCGGGCGGCCGAACCTCATCGGCTTCATCTTCGGCGAGCCACTGTTTCCGACCAACCTCATGGACATGGGGACCGAAGAGGAACCCGCATGAAAAAGGCCCGCCGGCGGTAAACGCGGGCGGGCCTTCTGATATCGGCTGAGCGCGATCAGCCCGGATATTTCCAGGTCTCTCCGCGCGCGAGATTGTCCGACGCGAAGCCCCAGTTGAGCTTCTCGTTGATCACCTTGTCGAGATAGTCGGGGCGCTTGTTCTGGTGATCGAGATAGTAGGCGTGTTCCCACACGTCGATCGTCAGCAGCGGATTGAAATCGCTGTCGGCGAGCGTGTCTCCGTCGTGCGTTTCTTCCAGCGAGAGCTTGCCGCCCTTCTCCGCCAGCCATACCCAGCCGCTCGCGAAGTGGCCCGCGCCGCGCTCGGCGAGCTTGCCCTTGAGGTCGTCGAGCGAGCCGAAGGCATCTTCGATCATCGAGGCCAGCTCGTCCGACGGGCTGCCACCGTCGGGCGCCATCGAGTGCCAGTAGAAGCCGTGGTTCCAGCTCTGCGCGGCATTGTTGAACAGGCCCTGGTTGCTGCCGCGCGCGGCGGCGACGACATCCTCGAGCGGCTTGTCGGCAAGATCGGTGCCTTCGATCGCGGCGTTGGTCTTGTCGATATAGGCCTTGTGGTGCTTGCCGTGGTGGAAGCTCAGCGTCTCGGCCGAAACGGCGGGCGCGAGCGCATCGTCGGCATAGGGAAGGTCAATCAGTTTGAAGGCCATTGGAAGTGTCCCCTGTGGTCCAGTGTTGAGAATTTCGGGCTCACCAGCGCCAACGCGCGGGGCGGCGATGAGTTGCAACTTCTACACGGTCTCGTCGTCCGTGCGGTCGGTCGCGGCGGTCACCGCGACGTTCATGGTGACGTTGGCGAGCGTGCGCATGATGTCGGGCAGCATCTCGACCGCGACCAGCAGCGCGAGCGGTTCGACCGGCACGCCCATCGCCAGCGCGATCGGTCCGATGGAGATCACGAAGCTGATCGAACCGGGCAGGCTGACCGAGCCGACGCTGATCACCAGCGCCACCGCGATGCCCGCCGCGAGCACCGCGGGGGTCAACTCGACCCCCGCCAGCGTCGCGACGTAGATCGCCACCGCCATGTTCATCGCGGGGCTCGTCGCGCGAAAGATCGCCACCGCGAGCGGAAGCACGAAGTCGGCGGTGCTCTCGCGCAGGCCCAGCCGCCGCGCGACCGCGAGCATCGCGGGCAGGCTGGCGAGCGAACTCTGGGTCGAGATCGCCACCGCCTGTGCCGGGATCATCCCCCGGGCGAAACGCAGCGGCGAGATTCCGCCTGCCAGCCACGCGACGAGATAGGCTGCCACCAGCACGATCCCGCCCATCGCGGCGACCACCAGGATATAATGCACCAGCGTCGCGAAGGCGCCGCCGCCCGCGCGCGAGGCCACGCCCAGTGCGAGCGCGAAGACGCCGAGCGGCGCGATCCACAGGACCCAGCCGATGATCGTCAGCATCGCGTTGGCGAGCGCGCGGAACACGCCCAGCAGCACGTCGCGCTGGCTTTCGGGCAGACGCGCGACCGCGACCGCGAACAGCGCGAAGAAGATCGTCAGCGGCAGCATCGTGGTCTCGGCGGCGGCCGCGATCACGTTGGGCGCGATCAGCGAGGTGACGAATTCGCCCAGTTCGGGCACCTGCTGCGGCGCCACGCCCCCAGTCTCCAGTAGGGTGCTTGCCGCCGCGGGGATCGGGAAGACGCCCAGCAGCAGCGGCATGAACACCGCCGAGACGAGGCCCGAGAACACCAGCACCGCGAAGACCCAGCCGAGCATGCGCCGCGCCGCGCGCCCGGCCCGCGCCGCGCGGACCATCTGTGCGATCCCGATCACCAGCAGCGAGGCGACGAGCGGTATGATCGTCATCTGCAGCGCGCGCAGCCACAGCGTGCCCGCCGGTTCGGTCACCGCCAGCACCGGCTCAAGCGTTGCCGTTCCCGCCAGCGCAAGCCCGGCGAAGAGCCCTGCGACGAGCCCGCCGAACGTCCACCAGACCGGCAGGCGGATCGTCAACAATTCGCTCGTTTCTGCTTTTTGGTCGGCCATTTGCCCGAGGGTCCCCTTCCCTTCGCCGACTAACCGCGCCAGAAGCGCGTGGCAAATCGCTTTCAGGATAGAATTCGGACATGGCACGCAAGTTTTTCGGCACCGACGGCATTCGCGGGCGCACCAATGCCGGGGTCATGACGGCCGCCACCGCGATGCGCGTCGGCCAGGCCGCGGGTCGTCACTTCCTGCGCGGCGATCACCGGCACCGGGTAGTGATCGGCAAGGACACGCGGCTTTCGGGCTATATGATGGAAAGCGCGCTCGTCGCCGGCTTCACCAGCGTCGGCATGGACGTGATCATGACCGGGCCGTTGCCGACCCCTGCCATCGCGCTACTGACGCGCGAGATGCGCGCGGATCTGGGCGTGATGATCTCGGCCAGCCACAATCCTTTCGAGGACAACGGCATCAAACTGTTCGGGCCCGACGGTTTCAAGCTATCGGACACCGATGAACTCGAAATCGAGCGCTTGATTGACACCGAACAGCCCCTTGCCCCCGCGGCGCTGGTGGGCCGCGCGCGCCGGATCGAGGACGCCCGCGGGCGCTACATCCACGCGATAAAACAATCGGTTTCGAGCGAAATCCGCTTCGATGGGCTCAAGGTCGTGGTCGATTGCGCCAACGGGGCGGCCTATCAGGTCGCGCCCTCGGCGATCTGGGAACTGGGCGCGGAGGTCATAACGCTCGGGGTGAATCCCAACGGCATCAACATCAACGACGGGGTCGGCTCGACCTCGCTCGAAGCCGTTCGCGGCGCGGTCGTGCGCGAACGCGCCGACATCGGCATCGCGCTCGACGGCGACGCGGACCGGCTGATCGTGATCGACGAGAAGGGCCGGACGGTCGACGGCGACCAGATCATGGCGCTGATCGCCACCCGGATGGCGGAAAAGGGCGCGCTGACCGGGGGAGGTGTGGTGGCCACGGTCATGTCGAACCTTGGGCTCGAGCGGCACCTCGCAGCGCAGGGCCTCACGCTCGAGCGGACCAAGGTCGGCGATCGCTACGTGCTTGAGAAGATGCGCGCAGGGGGCTTCAACGTCGGCGGCGAGCAGTCGGGACACATGATCCTGCTCGATCACGCGACCACCGGCGACGGTACGGTCGCCGCGCTGCGCGTGCTGGCAAGCCTGGTCCGCTCGGGCAAGCCGGCGAGCGAGTTGCTCCACCAGTTCGAGCGCGTGCCGCAACTGCTCAAGAATGTCCGCTACGAAGGCGGCGCACCGCTCGAGGTGGAGGCCGTAAAGGCCTGCATCGCCGAAGCGGAGACCGAGCTCGCCGGCAAGGGCCGCCTCGTGATCCGCGCATCCGGCACCGAGCCGCTGATCCGGGTCATGGCCGAAGGCGACGACGCGCAGCAGGTCGAGCGCGTGGTCGACCGCATCTGCGCCGCGGTTCAGGACGCCGTCTGATGCTCGAGATGCGGCCTGACTGCCAGCGCTGCGGCGCGGACCTGCCCGCGGAGGCGCCCGGAGCCTTCATCTGCAGCTTTGAATGCTCGTTCTGCGCCGAATGCACCGATGCGCTCGACGATCGCTGCCCCAATTGCGGCGGCGAGCTGATGGATCGCCCGACGCGAAGCAAGGCGTTGCACGACAAGTACCCGCCGAGTTCCGAGCGCAAGTTCAAGGGATGAAAATGCCCCCCCGCATCCTCGCCATCGCCGGCTCCGACAGCTCGGGCGGCGCGGGCATCCAGGCCGACATCAAGACGGTGACGATGCTTGGCGGTTACGCGATGACCGCGATCACCGCGATCACCGCGCAAAACACCACGGGCGTGCAAGCGGTCGAAATGCTGTCTGCCGAACTGGTGGTCGCGCAGATAGATTCCTGCCTCGCGGACATCGGTGCGGACGCGATCAAGATCGGAATGCTCGGCTCGCCCGAAATCGCGCATGCCGTAGCCGAGCGGCTAGGGAGCTTCGAAGGGCACGTGGTGTTCGACCCGGTGATGGTCGCGACCAGCGGCGCCGTGCTCGCGAGCGAGGAGACCATCGCCGCCTTCGCCGCCCTGATGCGCCGCGCCACGCTGGCCACCCCCAACCTTCCCGAGCTGGAAGCGCTCGCCGGGCTCCCCTGCGGCACGCCCGACGAGGTCGCCGCCGCAGCGCACGAGCTGGCTGCCGACCACGGTTGTGCGGTGCTGGCCAAGGGTGGCCACGGCGAAGGCGAGCGGGTCGTCGATCGTCTGGTCTATACCAATGGCGACTTCGCCTCGTTCGACCACGCACGGATCGACACGCGCCACACGCACGGTACCGGCTGCACGCTATCGTCGGCGATCGCCACGCTGCTCGCGCACGAGCAATCGCTCGAACACGCGGTACGGCTGGCGAGGCGCTTCGTTGTCGAGGCGATCGGCAAGGCGCCCGGCTTCGGCGCGGGCAACGGCCCGCTGGGCCACCAGGCAGTTCGCGGAGGCTAGATCAGGCCGCGGGACCGTGTCCGTCGAGGCCGTAGAATCCGGCGATCTTGTCCCACGCGTCCTCGGCGGTCTCGCACCAGCGGAACAGCGCGAGGTCCGCGTGATTGATCGTTCCCTCATCCGCCAGAGCCTCGAAATCGATCACCCGGTTCCAGAACTCCTTGCCGAACAGCAGGATCGGCATGGGCTTCATCTTGCCGGTCTGGATCAGCGTCAGCAGCTCGAAGAATTCGTCGAACGTGCCGAAGCCGCCGGGGAACACCGCCACCGCCTTGGCGCGCAGCAGGAAATGCATCTTCCTGAGCGCGAAGTAGTGGAACTGGAAGCTTAGGTAGGGCGTGACGTAAGGATTCGGCGCCTGCTCGTGCGGGAGGACGATGTTGAGCCCGATCGATTCCGCCCCGGCATCGCTCGCGCCCTTGTTGGCCGCTTCCATGATCGAGGGACCGCCGCCCGAACAGATCACGAACTGGCGTTTGCCGCTCTCGATGATCGACTTCTCGCTGACCAGCTTGGCTAGCTTGTAGGCCTCGCCGTAATACTTCGCCTTCTTGGCGAGGTTCTCGACCACGCGGCGTTCGGCATCGGGCAGGTCCTGCGCGCCTTCGAGCGCGGTCTCCACCGACTCGGGCGGCGGGATCCGGGCGGAGCCGTACATCACCAGTGTCGATCCAACGCCCGCCTCGTCGAGCAGCATTTCGGGCTTGAGCAGCTCGAGCTGGAAGCGCACCGGGCGCAGCTCGTCACGCAGCAGGAAGTCGGTGTCGCGGAACGCCAGCTTGTACGCCGGGTGGCGCGTCTGCGGCGTGCTCGGCGTCGCCGCGTCGGAAAAGGCGACTTCTTCGTCGGCGGGGTAGAACTTGCGATCGGCGAGATCACGCTCGCTCTTCTTCTTTTCTTCGTCTGTCATTGCCCAAGCCCTAGGCCGCACGGCAGAACCGGGCAAGCTCGAACGCGCCGGATTCGCTACTGAACGATGGTCACGAGATAGCGCATCAGGCGGCGCGCGCTCGCCCAGATCGCATTGCGCCCGCCCGTGCCGATCATGTCCCGGACCAGTGCGTCGAAAGTCGCGCGATCGTTGCGCGCAGCGGCGGTGGCGAGGTCGACCAGCAGCATTTCGTCGTAGCTGAAGAGCGGCTGACACGGCGGATTGAGCGTGATCGGATCGGGCCAGGCGCGACCTGCCTCGTCGAGAAAGACGTGGAAGCTGTGCACCGCGCAACGGCTGCCGAGCCGCTGCGCCAGATCGGCGTGACGGTAGCTCTGCGTACGACGCGCGATGTGGGTGTAGCGAAGCGCAGCGACGATCCGCGCGTGGAGCGGCGCAACTTCGCGCAAGTCGGGGGTGCTGGTGAGCGCGGTGAGATCAAGCACGATGGGTCGACTCCCGCGGCGTCGGTTCGGCCGCGAACGGGCAGCGGTGCGAGACGCGAAGACCGCCCGCATACCTTTCGCAATCGCTCATGCCGAAGGCCCTCCGGATCGCGACGCAGGCCCAGACGATTGCGGCCGGAAGGCCGTGCGGCACCGTTGCCGTGCCCGAAAGCGTGCCGAGCGACGGTGCAAGCTCGAGCACGCCGAGCAGCGCGCGTTCGTCTCGCGAAAACCGCTGGCTGCAGCAGCATTCGCGCTGGAGCCGGCGGCCCAGGTGCCCTTCGACCAGTTCGAACAGGCTCGCACAGGCGACGGCGGTTTCGTCGGGCAGGCCCAGCGGCGCGACGATGTCCTGCAACCGTGGCAACGGCGAGCGGCCCTCGTCGACGAGCACCGACCATGCCCGGAAGAGTCGGACGACGATCCCTTGCGCGAACCTGTCCCTGCCGATTGCCATCGAAAACCCTCCTCGAAGTAATGCGACTAATTCGCAGTAGCATAAATATGGAGGAAACCGGATGTGGTCAACCTCGCGGCCAGCTGAGGACGCGGGATAACATCACTTCCCATCTCCTCTTGCAATTGCGAGTGCCTCGCATTAGCGGAACGGCCAGACAAAACAAATGAGGGCATCCATGCGACTTTTCCGGCTTTCCATTCTCTGCGCGACTGCGCTCGCTCCCGTTCCGGCCCTTGCCGGAACTGCCGCCGAAACCGCCACCGACTCGGCCACCGCGAACGATCAGCGCCAGATCGTCGTCACCGGCGCGCGCGAGAAGAGCTCGACTTCGACCAAGACCAACACCCCGATCATCGAGACGCCCCAGCCGGTGACCGTTATCGACGATGCGCTCTATCTCGCGCAGGGCGCCGTCTCGGTCAGCGACACGCTCAACTACGTTTCGGGCGTGACCGCCAATCCCTATGGCCCGGACAGCCGTGTCGACGGCGCCTTCGTGCGCGGAATCAACGCGCTGCAGTTCCGCGACGGGATGCGCGACGTGTTCAGCTACTACGCCACTATCCGTGCCGACCCGTACAACTTCGACCAGGTCGAACTCGTCCGCGGCCCTGCCTCGGTGCTGTTCGGCCAGGGCGCGCTCGGCGGGATCGTCAACCTCGTCTCCAAGCGGCCTGAGTTCGAGACGAACGGCGAGGTTTCGCTCCGCTACGGTTCCTACGACCGCAAGGAAGCGCTCGCCGACCTGACCGGCCCGTTGTCCGATACCGTCGCTGCACGCCTCGTGGCACGGGTGCGGAACGCGAGCACACAGACCGATTTCGTGCCCGACGACCGTATGATGGTCTCGCCTTCGATCACCTTCGCTCCCTCGCCCGACACCGACTTCACGCTCATCGGCCTCTATCAGGAGGACGACGGCGGCTCGACCGCACAGTTCCTGCCGCTGGTCGGCACGATCCTGCCCAATGCCAACGGTCAGCTGCCCAACGATCTGTTCATCGGCAAGCCCGGCTGGGACCGCTACGACGGCCGCCTGCTCCAGGGGACCGCGCTGTTCGAACACCGCTTCGGCGAGACCGCTAGGCTCAATCTGAAGGCGCGCTACATCGACAGCGACCTGACCTACCTGACCCACTATCCGAACAGCTATTCGAACCCGGCCAACCCCTACGTTCTGCTCGACCCGGTCACCGGCCAGCCCGTCCTCGACGCAAATGGCGTACCGGTGCCCGATCCGGAACAGCGCACGATCGGCCTCTACGTCGACGGCAGCTATGCGCGGATGGAGATCTTCTCGACCGACAACAACGTGCAGTTCAATTTCGATACCGGTGCGAACATCGAGCATACCGTCCTCGCCGGCGTCGATTTCAGCTTCAACCATGTTCGCAAAACGGCCGGGTTCACGACCGAATACATCGACATCTACGACATCGATTACGACGCCCTCTCGGACTATGGAGGCAGGCTGCCGCAACCGTCCTACGAGTCCGAGAACGTCAAGCAGGATCAGGTCGGCATCTACCTGCAGGATCAGATCCGCTTCTTCGATCGGGTCTCGGTGGTGCTCGGCGCGCGGCGCGACTGGACCGGAGCGAGCACGCCGGGCAGCGCGCGGCGCGAAGACGCGGCGACGACCTATCGCGCGGGGCTGATCGCCGAAATCGTCGACGGCGTCTCGCCCTTCGTCAGCTATACCGAGAGCTTCGAACCGATCGCAGGGACCGCGAGCGACGGCGGCCCGTTCATACCGAAGCAGGGTCACCAGTACGAGGCGGGGATCAAATTCCACCCGGCCGACGCCATCCTCGTCACCGTCACCGGCTACCACATCAAGGAGAACAACCGCCCGGTCTCCGACGACAGCACGCCCGATCCGTTCGACCAGGTCCAGATCGGCTCGATGACCTCCAAGGGTATCGAGTTCGAGGGCAATGCCACGTTGCCCGGCGACCTCAACCTTATCGCGGCGGCCAGCTACAACGAGGCCGAGGCCGACGGCACCAATCGCCAGCTCGAGAACGTGCCCAAGTTGAACGCCTCGCTGTGGGCGACCAAGCGCTTCATGCTGTCGGGCGAAACTGCGCTGCTGCTCGGCGGCGGCGTACGCCACGTGGGCAAGAACCGCTCGTTCGGCCCCGCTTTCCCCGACGGGCTCGTCACGCCCGCCTTCACCCTGGCGGACGCGTTCGCGGAGCTGAGCATGGGCCGCTGGAGCCTGGCGCTGAACGCGACCAACCTGTTCGACAAGCGCTACTATTCAGCCTGCCTTGCACGCGGCGACTGCTTCATGGGCAGCGAACGCAACGTGTTCGGCACCGTGAGCTACCGGTTCTGATGGGCGACGATCTGATCTGGCCTGCGTCGCTCGCCGCGCTCGCGGGGGTCGGCGTCCTGCGCTTCGCCTGGTCGCGTGCGCAGCGCTCGAAGCTCGCCAATGCCGGCGGCTGGGGGCTGCTCGCGCTGGCGACGGTGCTGGCGGCAGCGGAGGCGGGAGCATGGGGCGTTTCGGTCGCGTGGCTGTTCGCGATGCTCGCTGCGGCGATCCTGCTCGGCTGGGCCGCCGCGTTCGCCCCGGCGGGCCGCACCAAGGCGGCCGAGCGGCGGGTGCGCATCCTGCCCGAAGCGGGGGAGCCGCTGTTCCTCGGCCGCCGGGTGCTGACGTTCGTGCTGGTGATGGGCGGCGGCTTCGCAGCCTCGGTCGCGTTCTCGATCGCGCTGCGCGGCGGTACGCTGGCGGTGGGATGGGCCGAGGCCGACGCCAATGCCGCAGCGCTGCTCGCGGTTCCGATCGTCTGGGGCGTGCTCGCCACGATCGTGCTGATGCAGCACACGCGCCGCGCGCAGTTCCTGACGCTGGCGCTCGCCACGCTGCCCCTGTTCCCCGCCCTGCTCGCCGGGAGTTGAGACCATGAGCCTCGCCGCCGAACCTTCCACCGTCAAACGCGCACTGTCCGCGCATGCCGCGATCGGCCTGCTCGGCGGGGCGCTGCTCTATCTCGTCTGCCTCAGCGGCACCGTGCTGGTGCTCTACGAGGAGCTGCAGCGGCTCGAACAGCCCGCCGCGCCCGAGATGACCGCGATCGCGCCCGCCGCGGTTCAGCGCGGGATCGAGGCCGTACTGGCGACCGAGGCCGACGAGACCCCGACGACCCACCTCTACGTCCACCTGCCGTCCCCCGAAATGCCGCGCGCCACGGTGACCACCGACCACCAGGCGGTCCATCTCGAGCAAGACGGCTCGATCGCGGTCCCGGAAGAAAACGGGTGGTCCGAATTCCTCTACGGCCTGCACTACACGCTCAACCTGCCAATGCTGGTCGGGATCACGATCGTCGGCGCGCTCGGCGCGCTGATGCTCGCGCTGGCGATCTCGGGCGTGATTGCACACCCGAAGATCTTCCGCGACGCCTTCCGCCTGCGCGCGCGCCACGGAGGCGGGGTCGCGCTGGCGGACTGGCATAACCGGCTGAGCGTGTGGACGCTGCCGTTCTCGGTCGCGCTGGCGATCACCGGCGCGGTGATCGGCCTCGCCTCGCTCACCGCCTATGCCATGGCCGAGACGAGCTACGACGGCGACCTCGACGGGGTCTACGCCCCGATCTTCGGCGACGAGCCCGAGGCGGACCCGGCCCGCACGCCGCTGCCAGACGTCGCACGCGCGCTCGGCCACATGGCGCGCGAATATCCCGGGACCGCGCTGACCTACGTCATCCTGCACGATCCCGGCACCGCGGGGCAGCACGTCCAGCTCGCCGGCCTGCACGAACGCCGATTGATCTTCGGCGAATACTATGCGTTCGGCGCCGATGGCAGCTTCCACGGCACCGCCGGGCTGGCCGACGGCACGCTGGGCCAGCAGGCCGCCGCCTCGATCTACAGCATGCACTTCGGCGACTTCGGCGGCCTGCCGGTCAAGCTCGCCTATATCCTGTTCGGGCTGGCGTTGACCGCGGTATGCGCGACCGGCGTCTACATCTGGCTCGGCAAGCGCAGCCGCCGCGGGCTGCACGAACCGCGCCTGCGCGCGGCGTGGCACGGCGTCGTATGGGGCTCTCCGATCGCGTTAGCGCTGACGCTGGCCGCGCGCTTCGCCTTCGGCAACGCCGCACCGTTCACCGCGATCTTCTGGATGGCGCTGGTGCTGAGCATCGCAGCCGCGATCGCCTCCGCGTCTCGCCGTCCGATAGACGCAAGTCTGGCGACGGCCACCTAGAGGCCTACATTCGCAGCGATCGGGGGAAAAGCTGGATGCCCCGTGAGGATTCGAACCTCAATTGACGGAGTCAGAGTCCGTAGTCTTACCATTAGACGACGGGGCATCGGCGAGTCTGCTCGCGAGGGGGGCCGTCTAGTTTTGCGCGCGCGTAAGGTCAAGCCCGCGATGGCGGCCGCACTTGCCCCCCGCCCCCGCGCACGCTAGCATCCGCGTCAAGTCCCCGTGCGAGCGTGCGCGGGAGGAAAAGAAAGCGTTGGAATTATGGCGGATCTCTCTCCGCCGGACAGAAGCAGGAGATCAGGCGCAGGCAGGGGAAAGACGTCCGGCAAGAAGGTAGCCGATTTCCGCTACAAGCCCCCCGCGCCCACCGACAAGGCCAAGACCGGGACTCGCCCGGCGCGTCGCACCGACGCGCGCGGCGAGCAGCGCACTGGCGCGCCCCATCGGCGCCAAGCCTACGCCGCGCTCGACCTCGGCACAAACAATTGTCGCCTGCTGATCGCGCGCCCATCGGGCGAGAACTTCACCGTCATCGATGCCTTCAGCCGCGTGGTGCGGCTGGGCGAAGGGCTCGCGATGTCGGGTCGTCTGAGCGACGAGGCGATGGATCGCGCACTCGGCGCGCTCCACGTCTGCGCCGACAAGCTGCGGCGCCGCAACGTCCACCTCGCGCGTTCGGTCGCGACCGAGGCTTGCCGCCGCGCCGAGAACGGCGCCGAATTCATCGACCGCGTGCGGCGTGAGACCGGTATCGTGCTCGACATCATCTCGGCGCAGGAAGAGGCGCGGCTCGCAGTGCTGGGATGCCATGTACTGCTCGAGCGCGGCGAGGGACCGGCGGTGATCTTCGACATCGGTGGCGGATCGACCGAGCTGGTGCTGATCGAGACGGGCGAGCGCGTACCGCGCATCCTCGACTGGCAAAGCGTCCCTTGGGGCGTCGTATCGCTGACCGACACGGTCGGACGCGCCGAGGGCGACCCGGATGCGCGGAACGGTCGCTACGCCGAAATGCGGCGCGTGGTGACCGAGAGCTTCGCCCCGTTCGCGGAGCGGATCGCCCCGATCGCGGAAAGCGATCCCGACATCCGCCTGCTCGGCACGAGCGGCACCGTGACGACGCTCGCGAGCGTCCACCTGGAATTGCCGCAATACGACCGGCGCGCCGTCGATGGGCTGGTGGTGCCATCCGACTCCATGCGCGAGATCAGCTCTCGACTGGCGACCATGGGGCCCGAGGATCGGGGCAAATTGCCGTGCATCGGCAACGATCGCGCGGAACTGGTGGTGGCGGGTTGTGCGATCCTGGAGTCGATCCTCGACATCTGGCCCGCGGACCGGCTGGGCGTCGCCGACCGCGGTATCCGCGAGGGCATCCTGCGCAGCCTGATGGCGGCCGAGGTCGCCGAGGCGCGCGTGCGCGAGGAAGCCCGCTGATGTCGCGATCCGGCCGCAACCCCGACAAGCGCGTGCGCAGCAGCCGCGGAAGAACCGCATCTTCCACCCGCTGGCTCGAACGCCAGCTCAACGATCCTTACGTCAAGCAGGCCAAGGCGGAAGGCTATCGCAGCCGCGCCGCCTACAAGCTGATCGAACTCGACGACAAGTTCGGCCTCCTCAAGGGCGTGCGCCGCGTGGTCGACCTCGGCATCGCACCGGGCGGGTGGAGCCAGGTCGTCCGCAAGCAGGCACCCAAGGCCGCGATCGTCGGCATCGACCTGCTCGAGGTCGAACCGATAGAAGGCGTGACGATCTTCCAGATGGACTTCATGGCCGACCGGGCGCCTGCCGAACTCGAGGCCGCGCTCGACGGGCCGCCCGATCTCGTGATGTCGGACATGGCGGCCAACACCGTCGGCCACAAGCAGACCGACCATTTGCGCACGATGGGCCTGGTCGAAGCCGGGGCCTGGTTCGCGGTCGAGACGCTGGCAGAGGGCGGGACGTTCCTCGCCAAAGTCCTCGCGGGCGGCACCGATACCGAGTTGCTGGCGCTGCTCAAGAAGCACTTCCGCACCGTCAAGCACGCCAAGCCCCCGGCGAGCCGCAAGGGCTCGTCGGAATGGTACGTGGTGGCGCAGGGGTTCAAGGGGCGCGGCTAGCGCCCCGGCAGACGGTCGTTATTCGCCGACCGGGTTGGTCTGGTCTGCACCCGGAGCGATCATTTCGGCTTCCGGCGTATCCGGTTCGCCGCCGGCTGCCGCCTCGGCTTCCTCGGCCGCGGCCTCGCCTTCGGCGGGCGCTTCCGCAGCCAGCGGCGCGGGGAAATCGGGGCCGCCGCCGTTCGCATGCATGTAGGCGATGATGTTGGCGCGATCCTCGGGGCTCGACAGGCCGGCGAAGCTCATCTTGGTGCCCGGCGCGAAGCTGCGCGGGCTTTCGAGCCATGCGAACATGTTCTCGTAGGTCCAGTTGCCGCCATGGCCCGACAGCGCGTCGCTGTAGGCGAAGCCGGGCGCGTGCGCGCCGATGGTCTTGCCCATGATGCCGTAAAGGTTCGGACCCTGGCCGTTGGCGCCGCCCGAATTGAAGGTGTGGCAGGTGCCGCAGCGCGATACCGCAGCCGCTTCGCCGATCGCCACATCGGCATTGGCGAGCAGCGTACCGTAGTCGAGCGCTTCTGCGCCGCCTTCACCCTCTTCGACGGCGCCTTCGATCGGATAGCCGCCTTCTTCGGGCGAATGGGTCGCGAAATAACGCGAGCTGACGCTCGACAGGCCGAGGCCCACGATTCCCGCGAAGAGAACCCATCCGGCGGCGGTGTTGAAGCGATCGTCCATGCGCTGAGAATCCGGGAAATTACGCTGATGTGTGGTTTCGCGCGCCGCTCTAGTCGGCACCCCTCCCGAGCGCAAGCCA
The DNA here is from genome assembly GCA_946885545.1 of uncultured Altererythrobacter sp. The sequence continues at coordinate 2,725 of CAMPGP010000004.1, read as the reverse complement.
TAGTTCTTGCTCGCCGGCCGGTGGCCGACTAGGCGCATCGCCCGATGCACAGCTTTCCCGCCCCCGCGCTCGCGATGGTCGAGCGGATGCGCGCCGCCGCTGCGCAGGACCCGGCGCGCGCTATCGCGTTTCAGGGCGCTCCGGGCGCGAATTCGCACCGTGCCGCAGGTGAGGCAGCCTCCGATTACCTGCCGTTGCCGTGCTTCGGGTTCGAAGACGCGCTCGATGCGGTGAAGGACGGGCGCGCGCACTGCGCGATCATCCCGATCGAGAACAGCCAGCACGGGCGCGTCGCGGACATTCACTTCCTGCTGCCCGAAAGCGGCCTGTCGATCGTTGCCGAACACTTCATGCCGATCACCCATGCGCTGATGGCGATCCCCAATCCCGACGGCAGCTTCGGCCCGTTCGAGGCGGCCTACAGTCACCCGCAGGCGCTCGGCCAGTCGCGACTGTTCCTGCGCGAGCGGGGAATCGTGCCGCTGAGCCATGCCGACACCGCGGGGGCGGCCGCCTTCGTGGCGGAGAAGCGCGATCCCAAGCTGGCGGCGATCGCGCCCAGGCTGGCGGGCGAGCTCTACGGACTGCAGGTCGTCGAGGACAAGGTCGAGGATGCGCACGACAACATGACCCGCTTCGTCGTGCTCGCCCGCGATCCGCTCGATCCCGCGAGCCTCAACGGCGGCACCGCGATGACGACGTTCGTGTTCGAGGTGAAGAACGTGCCCGCCGCGCTCTACAAGGCTCTCGGCTGCTTCGCGACCAACGGGGTCAACATGACCAAGCTCGAAAGCTACCAGGAAGGCGCGAGCTTCGCGGCGACGATGTTCTACGCCGACATCGTCGGTGCACCCGGTACCCCGCAAGTGGACCAGGCGCTCGAGGAGCTGGCGTTCCATTGCAAGGAATTGCGCCTGCTCGGTAGCTATCGTCAGGCGCGCGCCCGCGGCTGACCCCGCGCAGGCTTGCACGCTCCCGCCCGACCTGCCACCAATCGCCCGGTGACGAGGGGCGCAACCGAGATTTCGGACGAAGGCTTGCCGCCGGTGGGAAGCGGTTGGGAAGCCGTTCGGGCGGACGAGACGATCCAGTTCGCGCCGGTCACCATGCCGGAGCGACCGGAGCCGCCCGGGTGGCTGGTACGGCTGCTCGAAGCGATCGGCGAATTCCTCGCACCGATCGGGCGCGCGTTCGGCATGTCGTGGCCCGTGTTCAAATGGGTCCTGCTCGCGTTCGCGATCGCGCTGCTCGCCTACCTGTTGTGGCGGTTGCTCGCGCCGCTCTTCTCGCTCGAGCGCGCTCGGTCGGAGCGCGAAGAGCAGCTCTGGTCGCCCGATCGCGCCGACGCGCTGGCGCTGCTCGAGGATGCCGACCGCCTCGCCGCCGAGGGCCGGTACGACGAGGCGACGCACCTGCTGCTCCGACGCAGCGTCGGCCAGATCGCCGCCGCGCGGCCCGACTGGGTCGAACCGTCGAGCACCGCACGCGAACTCGCGCTGTTGCCCGCGCTGCCCGATGCCGCGCGCACCGCTTTCGCCGCGATCGCCGAGCGGGTCGAGCGCAGCCTGTTCGCGCTCCGCAGCCTCGGGGCGGACGACTGGCAGGCGGCGCGCGAGGCCTATGCCGAATTCGCGCTCCAGCGCCTGCCGGGGCGCGGCGCATGAGATCGAACGCTTTCAACCCCAAGGTCGTGCTCGGCCTGCTGCTGTTCGGTGCGCTCGCCTTCGCCGCGACGCTCTATTTCATCGGCGCGGGCGAGACTTCGCGCGGCCCCAACGACGGCGGCAGCCATGCGGCCTCGAGAGGGCTGACCGGATATGCCGCGCTCGCCGACATTCTCGAGGCGGAAGGGCATGACGTCGCGCTCTCGCGCAACCAGGGTGCGCTCGACGACGAGGGCCTCCTGATCCTGACCCCGCCGACTTTCGCAGACGGCGAGGAGCTGGCCGAGCTGATCGAGCAGCGCCGCTATGTCGGGCCGACGATCCTCGTCCTTCCGAAGTGGTTCGCGATGGAAATCCCGGCCAACGCGCCAGTGGAGAAGGACGACGGCTGGGTCGTCCTTCGCAGCGCAGCCAAGCCGTCGTGGATCGAGGACTTCGAAGGTCGGCTCGACACCGAACTGCGGCTCGGGCCGCTCGAGCCACAGAGCGACGGCGACTGGCGATGGGGCGACTGGAGTGGCACCCTGCCCGACCGGAGCCAGGCTCAGACGATTTCCGATGCCACGATGATCCCGCTCGTCACGGCGAGCAACGGCGAGATTCTGGTCGGATACTACGACGATGGTGGCTACTACCCGGTGCTCGACGAGGCGGCAGGCCTCGCGCCGGTGGACGAAGACGGTCGCGATACGAGCCGCTGGAACCTGACCGTCGTGGCCGATCCCGACCTGTTCGACAATTACGGCATGGCCGACCGCGACCGCGCGGCGCTGGCGCACGAGTTGGTCGACGTGGCGATGGAGGGCGAGGATCTGCCGGTGATCTTCGACCTCACGCTGAACGGCCTCGGCAAGACGCAGAACCTGCTCACGCTCGCCTTCGCGCCGCCGTTCCTCGCCGCCACGCTGTGCCTCGTGCTCGCGCTGGCGGTGGTCGGCTGGCGCGCGTTCCGCCGCTTCGGCCCGCCGCTGGCGGAAGACCGCGCGATCGCCTTTGGCAAGCGGCGGCTGGTGGCGAACGGCGCGGCATTCATCCTGCGCACGCGGCGGCTCCACCTGCTG
>CAMPGP010000003.1 GCA_946885545.1 uncultured Altererythrobacter sp. | reverse complement strand
AGCTGCCCGACAAGGCGATCGACGTGATCGACGAGGTCGGCGCGATGCAGATGCTCGTTCCGCCCAGCAAGCGGCGCAAGAAGATCACCTCGAAGGAGATCGAGGCGGTCGTCGCGACGATGGCGCGCATTCCGCCCAAGTCGGTCAGCACCGACGACAAGGCCGCGCTGCAGAGCCTCGACAAGGACCTCAAGCGCGTGGTGTTCGGCCAGGACGATGCGATCAACCGGCTGGCGACGGCGATGAAGCTGTCGCGCGCCGGGCTGCGCGAGCCCGACAAGCCGATCGGCAGCTTCCTGTTCACCGGCCCGACCGGCGTCGGCAAGACCGAGGTCGCGCGCCAGCTCGCCAGCATCATGGGCATCGAGCTGCAGCGCTTCGACATGTCGGAGTACATGGAGCGCCACTCGGTCAGCCGGCTGATCGGCGCGCCTCCGGGCTATGTCGGCTACGACCAGGGCGGCCTGCTGACCGATGCGATCGACCAGCATCCGCACTGCGTGCTGCTGCTCGACGAGATCGAGAAGGCGCACCCCGACCTGTTCAACATCCTGCTGCAGGTGATGGATAACGGCCGCCTGACCGACCACCACGGCAAGACGGTCGACTTCCGCAACGTCGTGCTGATCATGACCACCAATGCCGGCGCGGCCGACATGGCGAGCCAGGGCATCGGTTTCGGCGACGTGAGCAAGGAGGATGCGGGCGAAGAGGCGGTGAAGAAGATGTTCACCCCCGAATTCCGCAACCGCCTCGATGCGATCGTGCCCTTCGGCTACCTCGGCAAGAGCACCGTGGCCCGCGTGGTGGACAAGTTCATCCTCCAGCTCGAACTCCAGCTTGCTGAGCAGAACGTGCACATCCAGTTCGACAAGGATGCGCGCGAATGGCTGGCGGACAAGGGCTACGACCGCCTCTACGGCGCGCGGCCGATGAGCCGCCTGATCCAGGAAAAGATCAAGCAGCCGCTGGCCGAAGAACTGCTGTTCGGCAAGCTCTCCGACGGGGGCGAGGTCCACGTGAGCGTGAAGGACGCCAAACCCGCCTTCGAGCTCACCCCGGCGCCGCCAAAGGCGAAGCCCAAGCGCAAGCCGAAGAAAACCGCAGCCAAAAAGGGCCCGGCCGGCCCTGCGGCCGACGCGAACGAAGGCGCGGAAGAAAGCGGCGAAAGCTGACGATCTGTGCCGGGCAGGGTTCGAGCCTGCCCGGCGCCATCGTTACCGGTATCTTTACCGCTCCACGCTAGGCCCGTCGCCACACGCGAGGCGAACGGAGCGATCATGCGCGGCGAGGACAAACCCCGGGTCTGTGTCATCGGCCTCGGCTACATCGGGCTGCCGACTGCGGCGATCATCGCGCGGGCCAGCTGTCCGGTGACCGGTGTCGACGTGTCTCAGGGCGTGGTCGACACGATCAACCGCGGTGAAATCCATATCGAGGAAGTCGATCTCGACGGGCTCGTGCGCGGCGTGGTCCAGCGTGGGTTGCTGACGGCCTCGACGCAGGTACAGCCCGCCGACGTGTTCGTCATCGCGGTGCCGACCCCGTTCGAAAAGGACGGCAATCACACGCCCGACACCTCCTACGTCATGGCCGCCGCCGCCGAGGTGGCGGGCGTGCTCAAGAAGGGCGACACGGTGATCCTCGAATCAACTTCGCCCGTCGGCACGACCGAGGCGATGCGCGATCTCTTCGCCGGCCTGCGACCGGACCTCAAAATGCCCGGCACGACCGGGGAGACGCCCGATGTCGCGATCGCCTATTGCCCCGAGCGCGTCTTGCCCGGCCGGATCCTCGAGGAACTGGCGGGCAACGACCGATCCATCGGCGGGATCACCCCGCGTTGCGCGCGCAAGGCGCTTGCGTTCTACAAGCGCTTCGTGCGCGGGACCTGCGTCACCACCGATGCGCGCAGCGCCGAGATGTGCAAGCTGGTGGAGAACGCCTTTCGCGACGTGAACATCGCCTTCGCCAACGAACTGTCGATGATCGCCGATCACATGGGGCTCGACGTGTGGGAGGTGATCCGCCTCGCCAACCGCCATCCGCGCGTCAACGTGCTCCAGCCCGGACCGGGCGTGGGCGGGCACTGCATCGCGGTCGATCCGTGGTTCATCGTCCACGGCGCGCCCGAGCAGGCGAAGATGATCCGTGCCGCACGCGAGACCAACGACGCCAAGATGCACCACGTGGTCGCGCAAGCCGAAGCGCTCGTCGAGGCGAACCCCGGCGTGCCGGTCGCCTGCCTCGGCCTCGCATTCAAGGCGAACATCGACGACTTCCGCGAAAGCCCCGCGCGCTTCGTCGCCGGTCGGCTCGCGCGCAAGTACGGCGAACGGGTGCGCGTGGTCGAACCCTACGCCGCCGAACTGCCGATCGAGTTCGAAGGGACCGGCGCCACGCTGGTCGATCTCGACACCGCGCTCGAAACCCGCGGCGTGCTGATCGTCCTGGTCGATCACGACGTGTTCCGCGTGGTCCCGCTCGAGGAACGCGAAGGCGCAGTGGTTTACGACACCCGCGGCATCTGGCCCGACGCGCATCGTGCGCCCGCTAAGCCGGGCCTGCGCCTCGCCAGCTGATCACACGCGGTAGTAGTCGCGATACCATGCGACGAACTGGCGCACGCCGTCGCGGAACTCGGTCTGCGGGCGGTAGCCGGTCAGCTCCTGCAGCAGAGTCGCGTCGGCCCAGGTGGCGGGAACGTCGCCCTTCTGCATCGGCATGAAGTTCTTGATCGCCTCGCGGCCACACTCGGCCTCGATCGCCTCGACGAAGTCCATCAGCCGCACTTTGTCGCTGTTGCCGATGTTGACCACGCGGAAGGGGGCCACGGGCGAGAGGCTGTCGTAATCCGCGATCTCGTCCTTGCTCTCGGGCCGCACCGGCGCGGCGTCGATCAGCAGGCGGATGCCGCGCACCAGATCGGTCACGAAGGTGAAGTCGCGGTACATCTCGCCGTCGTTGTAGATGTCGATCGGCGTGCCTTCGAGGATGCCCTTGGTGAATTTGAACAGCGCCATGTCGGGCCGGCCCCACGGGCCGTAGACCGTGAAGAAGCGGAACATCGTTGTCGGCAGATTCCACAGGTGCGCGTAGCTGTGGGCCATCGCCTCGTTCGCCTTCTTGGTCGCGGCGTAGAAGGTTAGCGGGGTGTCGCACTTCTCGCGCTCGTCGAACGGCATCTCGTCGTTCGCGCCGTAGACCGAGCTGGTCGAGGCCATCAGCAGGTGATCGATCTCCAGCTCGCGTGCGCATTCCATCACGTTGAAGGTGCCGGTCACGTTGGCGTCGAGATAGGCGCGCGGGTTCTCGAGGCTGTAGCGCACCCCCGCTTGCGCAGCGAGGTGGACGATCACGTCGGGCTTCTCCGCCATCATCAGCGCGTGGAGGGCGTCGAAGTCCTCGAGCCTGCCGATATGCGCGGAGAAGTGCTGGTTCTGCAGCAGCATCTGGTGCCGCCGCTCCTTTATCCGCACGTCGTAGTAATCCGTCATGCCGTCGAAACCGACGACCGCGAAGCCTTCCTGCAGCAGCACCTGCGACAGGTGAAAACCGATGAAGCCGGCCGAACCGGTGACGAGAACCTTGCGCATGGGGATACCTTGTCTGTTTCGCTTAGCGGGCGCCGAAGCCACCCACGATCACGCGCACTGTCTTGAGAGCGATCAGCATGTCGAGCCAGTGCGAGATGTTCTTGACGTAATAGAAATCGTACCGAAGCTTGTCGTTGACCGCATCGAGATCGGTCACGTGGCCCTGGTTGACCTGGGCCCAGCCGGTCAACCCCGGCCGTACGATGTGACGGTAGGAATAGAATGGAAGTTCGCTTTCGTACCATTCCGAAAGCCGGATGGCCTCGGGCCTCGGGCCGATCCAGCTCATCTCGCCCTTGAGGATGTTCCACGCCTGCGGAAGTTCGTCCAACCGCATCTTGCGCAAAAACCGCCCGATGCTCGTTATCCGATCGTCGTCGTCCCGGGTCATCGCGTCGTCGCGCTCCGCCAACGAGCAGTCGTCGAGCTTGCGCTCGCGCATGGTGCGGAACTTTATCATGCGGAAGGTCTCGCCGCGGAAACCGACGCGATCCTGAATGAAGAGAACGGGGCCGCGCGAATCGATGCGAATCGCGGCCGCGATCGCCAGCAGCATCGGAACCAGCACCGGCAGCAGGACCAGCGTCAGCAGGATATCCGTCAGTCGCTTCGCCGCCATGTAGGGCGAATTGGGAATCAGCGATCCGAGCGTGTTCTCGCTCAGGTGATCGATCCGCACCTGACCCGATTCCAGCTCGATGATCTGGCGGAAGTGATAGACCGGGATCCCGGCGAGCGCCGCCTTGGCGAAGAGACGCTCCCACTCGGCCGAATGATCGTGGTGGAGATCGGCCACGACCGCGCCGTCGAGCGCGCGCGCTTCGATCGCCCATTCCAGTTCCTTGGACGAGGTGATGTGGATGTGGTTGTGGTTGTGTTCGATCTCGTCGATCCGCCCACCTGCGATGAGGTGCAGGCGGCGATTGCCGCGGCGCGTGCGTGCGGTGATGAGATAGCTGACGACCGTGGTCGAAATCGCCGCGCTGCCGAGCAGCGAGAGCGAATAGGGCAGGCGCAGCGCGAACAGCACTGCCGACGCCGCGGCGAACGTCAGCAGGTTGACCGGCAGGACGTAGGACAGGTGGCGCGCGCGGGCATAGTTGCGCAGCTTGGCCAGCATGTACCAGGTGCCCACGCAGGCCGCCATGATCGTTGGCACGGTATAGGTGACGAAACGGTCGCTCAGCCCGGGATGGAGGCCCGACCAGACAACGAACGGCGTAACCACGCCCAGCACGAGGTAGAGCGCGAGATGGACCGCCTGGCTGGAAAGCAGGCCGCGGCGCCGCGCCACCACTCTCGTTTCCTGCTGCATCAGCATGCCGACCTCCCGTGCCGCGCCACTGCGGCGACGACAGCCTGCCAATGGCGCAGTCGTCGCACGGTTCCAAGCACTTATGCCCCAATCGGGCGAAACGGATGTGTTTCAGTTCGCCCGGGCCGCGCCGCGCGTAGCATCGGCGATCGCCTGCCGGTAGCGAGCGACCACGATGTTCACCGCGAACTCGCGCTCCATCTTCGCACGTGCGGCAAGACCCATAGCGCGTCGTTCGTCAATGTCGAGCGCGGCAAAGCGGGCCATGGCCGAGGCCAGCGAACCGGAGTCGCGCGGTTCGCACAGGAACCCGGTCGCCGGATCGTCGACCACAGCCGTGCATCCGGGCACCCGGCTCGCGATCGCGGGGCGCGCCATCGCGGCGCCCTCGATCAGCGTGCGGGGCGCGCCCTCGCGGTACGATGGCAGGACGATGCAATCCGCATCCGCGATGGCGGGCCGCACGTCGTCGAGCGTTCCGAGATAGGTCACCGCGCCTTCGGCTAGCCAGTCGTCGAGTTCTGCCTGCCCCACCGCCGTGCGATTGTCGGCGCCGACCGCGCCGAGCATGGCGAATTCGGCAGGGATGCCCTGTCGGCGAAGGGTCCGCGCGGCCTCGACGTATTCGTAAACACCCTTGTCGCGCAGCAGCCGGGCGATCAGCAGGAACCGGACCGGCGCACCTTCGCGGGGCCGGGGCCGGGGCGCGGCGGGGAACGCCGCCAGGTCGATGCCCGACCCGGGAACCAGCGTGGCCTGGCTGCGCGATACCAGCCCCTGCGCCACGAACAGGTCGCGATCGTCCGCGTTCTGGAAGAACACGACCGGCAGACCTCGGAACGCAAGTCGATAGAGCGTGCGCGCCAGCGTGCCCAGCAGCCGCCCGCCGAGAAACGCCGTCCCCAGCCCGGTGACGTTGGGAATGAACGGTATTGCGAGCGAGCGCGCGGCGATCGCTCCGTAGAGGTTGTTCTTGATGGTGAAGCCCAGGATCACATCGGGCGCGAGCTCGGCGAAGTGCCGGCGCATGCGCCAGGCCAGCGCAGCGTCGCGCAGCGGGTCGAGGCCCTTGCGGTCCATCTCGAGCGGTACGAACCGGCAGCCGAGAGCGGCCAACCCGGCTGCAGCCGCATCGGCCGGGGCGAGCACGGTGATCCGGTGCCCTTGCGCGAGCAGGGCCGCGACCAGCGGCTTGCGGAAATTCAGGACGTTCCAGGCCGCATTGACCGTGATGACGATGTGAAGGGATCTGGTCATGGGCGCGGCGGGACTCTTAGGGCCGCCGCGGGCGAGCGGCAATGGCCGGGCGCCTGGCCGGCGGACCGTTGACGGACGGTGATCGGCCCGCCGGTCGCGAGCGACCGTTCGCCGCTATCGTGTTCGAATCGATTGGATTATCGCGCGAGCGGGTCTATGCGCGCCGCTGCGTGCGACACCATGGCAACTGATCGGGCCCGGCAATCATGCTGAAAGCGGCGATGTGGGCCTTCTTGGGCGTCGGGGGCCAGCAGGTCATGCGGCTCGTCGTGGTGCTGGTGCTCGCCCGGCTGCTCACTCCCGAAGAATTCGGCATCGTCGCCATCGCGCAGACGATCCTGAGCTTCGCCGAGGTGCTGCAGCAGATGGGGCTCGGTTCTGCCCTGATCCAGACGGACAAGCTTTCCAAGCGGATGGAGCGAACCGCGGTGACCGCCGTCCTGGCGACCTCGCTGGCGATCTGCGCGGTCGTGTATATTTTCGTGGGCGACCTGGCCCGGTTGTTCCAGACGCCCGAACTGCCCGCGATCATGCCGGTGCTGCTGGCCAGCTTCGTGCTGACCGCGCTCAACGGGCCCTCGATCATGCTGCTCAACCGCGAGATGCGGTTCCGCGAACTCGCGATCGCGCAGCTCGCGACGTACATCGTGGGCTATGGTGCCGTTGCGGTCGGGCTCGCCCTGCTGGACTTTTCGTACTGGGCGCTGATCTGGGCCACGCTGGTGCAGACGGTACTGTTCTTCATCGCCGCGCACTGGCTCCGCCCCGTATGGCCCACCCTCCGCCCCGACCGAAGCGACCTGAAGATTTTGCTCAATTTCGGCGGCGGCATGATGCTGGCGCAGATCTTCAACAACCTCGCCCGCCGAGGCGACAACATGGTGGTCGCCGCCACGCTGGGAAGCGCGCCGCTAGGTTACTATAGCCGCGCGTACAGCTTGATGGATATGGCCAATCAACTGTTTGGGACGGTCTTCTACAAGGTGCTGTTTCCGGCATTTTCGGAACGGCGTCGCCTTGGTGCCGACTCGGATAAACGTAGTGAGACATTCCTTGCGGCGCATTTTCTCGTAGCCGTCCTGATAGCGCCCGCATCAGCACTCACAGTGATGCTCGCACCAGAGATCGTTTTCATCCTTCTAGGAACGCAATGGGATGCAGTTGTGCCTGTGTTGCAAGTTCTGGGTTTTGCGATGTACTTTCGCCTAGCCTACAAGATCTCCGGTGCTTTTGTCGCGGCCGAAGGAGCAGTGTATAGGAGCGCGGTCGTTCAAGCGCTTTACGCTTTGCTCGTGTTCCTCGGAGCTTGGATCGGAGTCAGCTACGGTCTGGTGGGTGTTGCAATTGGCGTAACGATTGCACTTTTAATCCAGCATATGTTATTTTGCATCTTAGCTCTGAGAATCTGCAACGGAAGATTGCGAGACTATATGCGTGTCGCCGCGATCCCAATTGTTGCTGGTTTGCTTGCGGCCATTCCGTCGTCATTTTTGAGCAATTATTTAACATACAAGGCGCTCGACCAATTGATAATTGCATTGTTTACTTCTGTAACTTACCTACTAATTTACGGATCTTTTATCGCCGCCATGCTATATTTAATGCCAGTGCAGCGCGCTGATGCGATGAGTATTTTTTCCAAAATTCTCAGGAAAAATCGGGGTAAGTTGGCGTGAATTCTCGACCCCTTCTTGTCAGATTGGACCGTTTCTTCGGTAAAATAAAAGCGATGTTTTCGGGTGCAAGGATACATCCGAGCTGCAGAATATCGTCATCTGCTGAAATTTCGGTTTGGAAGGGCGGTCAAATCGAAATTGGAGCAAAGTGCCGGATTCATAAGGGGGCCATAATCACTACTCTAAAGGCTGGCCGGGTGACCATTGGCGACGATTGCACCGTCAATCCGTATACGATTATCTACGGCCCGGGAGGGGTCTGGATTGGGAACTCTGTGCGGATTGCGGCCCATTCAGTTATAATTGCGGCAAATCACAGTTTCGATGATCCCGACGTTCCAATCAGCAAGCAGGCGAGCACTCGTCTCGGAATCACGATCCAAGACAATGTATGGATCGGCGCGGGCGTGCGTATTCTGGATGGGGTGGAGATACTGTCTGGTTGCGTGATCGCTGCGGGGGCTGTGGTGAACCGATCGACTCCCGAACGAGGCGTTTATGCTGGAGTCCCGGCAAAATTAGTTAAAAAGATATAGCATAGCTAGCCGTATGGTAAATCTAAGCAGATAGGTTACTAAAAATGAGATCGAAAATATTAAGGCTGTTGGGCCGGAAGCATGTAAGCCCTACGCGCGAGGCGCGTATTTGGTCGAATGAGATTGTTAGGAAGATCGCTCCACACGTGACTGGAGACGTTGTGAATATTAGCGCCTGGAGGGATCAGGATAAGGAGGGCTCTAGCTACCGAAAATATTTCACTAACGCTAATAGTTATTCTACGACAAATTTCCAAGGTTGGCGAGGTGAGGATGGCATCACCGATCATGAGCTCGATTTATTGAAGCCAGCTCCAGTAGAATTGCGCGAGAAGTTTGACGTCGTCTATAACCACACTACGCTCGAGCACGTCTATGACTTCGTTCGCGCCCTAGACACTATGAACGAGATGGCCCGTGACGCGATTTTGATCGTCGTTCCGTGGATGCAGCACCTACATGGGCCGGACGATAGCGATTTTTGGCGCTTTTCGCCCTATGCGATGAGGCGATTGTTTAACGAGCGGGGATTCGACATTGTAGTGGAAGCTGCTGGCCCCGACCGTGCGAAAGTCGTTTATCTCACCTATTTTGCCTCCCGTCGCGCAGCCTACTGGGAAGAGCGTTTGTCCAGCTTCGGCAACGATGCGGTAACGATCGCGGAGCGTGCACTTTAGGGTCAAGCGAAGTGAAAATTCTCTTCCCATCGGCCAGTCGCCATCCGTCGCGTGCCGCCAACAGCGTCCAGATCAAGGCAATGTGCGGAGCATTTGCGCGCGCGGGGCATCAGGTCTTGCTCACGGGATTTCGCGAGGGGTCTGATGCCGTCGGGCGCCAGGACGAAACCTACCGTAGCGTGTTTCTCGGCAAGCCGGGGCGCATGTTCGCGACACGTCGGCAGGAACTGTTGACTGCGGCACTCGCGGTTGGATTTCGCCCGAATGTCGTGTTCTCGCGCGAGCCGATCCTGGCTCTGCGCGCTGCCCGGCTGGGGGCGAAGACGATCTTCGAGCCGCATGCGCTTCCTCACGAGGGAAGCAGCACATCGTCCGCCCTCTCCGCTCTCCTTGCACATCCGAATCTGAAGCGGATCGTGCCGATCTCCACAGCGCTCGGAGCGGACTTACTGGAGCGATACGGCCCCGCTCGAGATGGCGTGGACGTCATCGTCGCGCATGACGGCGCCGAACCCGGGCCCGAACCGGCATCGCTCGGAACGACCGATCGGGTCACGGTCGGCTATTTCGGTCACCTTTATAAAGGGCGAGGCATAGACCTGATCGTCGAGGTGGCCAAGCGTTTGCCCGAGATAGACTTTGCGATCTACGGCGGACACGAGAAGGATATCGCATACTGGCGCGACGAGGCGTCGGGACTGCCGAATGTCCGCATTCACGGGTTCATCCAACATGCTGAGGTGCGCACAAGAGCGGAAGCGTGCGACATACTGGTCGCGCCCTACGCCGAAGCCATCGAAGACATCGGCGGGCGCAATACGGTCCGTTGGATGTCGCCGCTGAAGATATTCGAGTACATGGCGACCGGGCGGCCGATCGTGACGAGCGATCTGCCGGTCCTGCGAGAAGTTCTGACCGACGGAGAAACCGCTCTGCTCTGCCGCCCTTCCGATGTCGACGACTGGCAGGCCGCCATCGCGCGCCTCGCCGCGGACCCGGCGCTGCGTGAGAGAATCGGGCGGGCCGGCCGCCGCGAGCTGGTCGCGAAATACACCTGGGATCGTCGCGCCGCCGCGGTGCTCGAAGGAATTCCGGCATGAGCTCCGCCGATCGCCCGCCCCTGCGCGTAGTCTATCTTATCGGTGCCGGTCATTGCGGGTCGACCCTGCTCGACATCTGCCTGGACGCGCACCCGCAGATCACCGGCCTCGGCGAGATCACCACGCTCACCCCGGGCAATCCCGCACCGGTCGAGCTGCCCGTGTGGTCGCGCGCCGCAGCGCTTCATCTCGAGCGGACGGGGGCGGCGATCGAAGCGGTCCCCTACAAGCCGGCCGATCGCGGGATCGGGGGCCTGCTCTCGAACGCCAGGCCGTCTGCGCGATGGCAGGAGGAAAACCTCGCCGCGCTGCACGCCATCGCTGATGCCTCGGGCACTGCGATCCTGGCGGATTCGTCGAAGGAATGGCAGCGACTGCAAGCCCTTTCCCACACGCCGGGGATCGAACTCAAGGTGATCCATCTGGTTCGCGACGCGCGGGGCATCATCAATTCCTATCGCCGCAAGGACGGGACGTGGCGGCGCGGCTATCGTAGGCTGATGAAGCTGGATCTGAGCGCGCTGTTCCTGCGTCGCAAGCGCATTTCGCGCGCCGACTGGCACAGGGTTCGGTACGAGGATCTCGCCGCCCGTCCCGAAGAAACGCTGCGCGCCATCGCCGGCTTCCTCGACCTGCCGTTCGACCAGGTCATGCTGAATCCCGATCCGACGCGCTACAGCGGCATCGGCGGCAATCGCATGCGCAACCGGCAATTCCAGGGCTTCTCGCTCGACGAAGGCTGGCGTCGTGCCCTCTCGCGCCCGGCGGCCCTCGCGGCCCATATGGCCAGCCTGCCCCATAACCTGCGGCACGGCTACAGGCTGTTTCGCTGATGGCGGATCGCGAGGTGCGGCGCCCGCATATCGTCTTCGTCGCGCAGCAGACCGCAAACCGCTCGAATGGCGGGCTGGAGAGCGCGACGCAGATCTTCGAAGCACTCCGCGACGACTTCCGCTGGACCTTCGTTACCAATCGCCGCTCGGCGTTTACCCGGCGCTGGAGCGAGGGCGGGGCGCGGATCGCGATCGTCCCCGCGGACACCACGGCCGAGGGACCGCGCCAGGCCCTGGCGGCCATGCGGCTGGCGCTTCGCCTCGCGTGGATCTCCTGGCGCGACCGCCCCGATGTCCTCCATGCCAACGACAGCCGCAGCATGGCTGCGCTGCTGGCGCTGCCGCGCTTCCTGCGACCGGGAATGCTGTTCACGGTTCGTGGTACGCAGCGACCCGACAAGGTTTATGGCGGCCACTGGCGCCGCGCCGCCGCGCTCTTCGATCGCATCGTGGTGCTTTCGCGCGAGATGGCCGAGACGCTGGGCCCGCGGATTGGCGCCGCGCCCGGGCGGTTCGCCGTGATCGAAAGCATCGTCGACCTCGACCGGTTCCGTCCGCGTTCCGCCCGGGAAGGGCGCGGCCGCGATGGCGCGGAAATCGCCATAGGGGCGGTCGGCGTCGTGGCCGAGAACAAGGGGCAGCTCGAACTGATCGAACATGCGGCGCCGCTGCTGCGCGCCGCTTCGCCCGGATGCAGCCTCGACTTCTACGGCGATCACGATCCGGCCAAGAGCGAATATTCGCGCCGTTGCGCCGCCGCCGTCGATCGCCACGGACTGGAGCACCGCGTCGTCTTTCACGGACACGTCGCAGATGTGGCTTCGGCGGTCCGGGAGATGGACATTGCCGCCATACCTTCGGAGCGCGAAGGACTGTCGCGGGCGATGATCGAGGCGATGGCCGCTGGCGTTCCGGTGGTCTCGTTCGGGGTCTGCTCCGCGCGCGAGATGTTGGATGAAACCGGCGCCGGGATCGTCGTGGCCGAAGGCGATTTCGCGGCGCTTGTGCTGTCGATCGCAGAGCTTGCGGGCGACGCGGCTCGACGGCGATCTATGGGCGAAGCGGGACGAGCCGTGGCGGAACAACGCTTTGGCGTCGCCAAGGCGCGGCAGGCATGGCTTGACCTTTATCGAGAAGTTGCCGAAAGCGCGCGGGAAAAGAAGGTGCGGAAGTAACTGGGATTTGTTCTCAAGTATTTGCGGCGCCTCGAAACTCTCGGCGTTCGAGTCCCGATTCCAGCCTCACGGTACCCGCCGACGATCCGCCTTGCCCGGGCATTCTAGAAACCCATCGATCTGGATAACTGAACATGAGCAGAAACGAACCCCGAGCCTATTCTCAGCGCAAGCGCATCGTGGTGACCGGCGGCGCGGGATTTCTCGGCTCGCACCTTTGCGATCGGCTTATCGGGCTCGGCCACGAGGTGATGTGCGTCGACAATCTGTTCACCGGCGACAAGCGCAACATCGAACACCTGCTCGATCACGCACGCTTCGAGTTCATCCGTCACGATGTGACGTTCCCGCTCTATCTGGAGGCCGACGAGATCTACAATCTCGCGTGCCCCGCGGCGCCGATCCATTACCAGTACGATCCCGTGCAGACGACGAAGACTTCGGTACACGGCGCGATCAACATGCTGGGTCTCGCGAAGCGGCTGGGCTGCAAGATATTCCAGGCCTCGACCAGCGAAGTCTACGGCGATCCGGCCGAACATCCGCAGACGGAAGCCTATTGGGGCAACGTCAACCCGATCGGGATCCGGTCGTGCTACGACGAAGGCAAGCGGTGCGCAGAAACGCTTTTCTTCGACTATCATCGCCAGCACGGGCTCCAGATCAAGGTCGCGCGAATCTTCAATACCTATGGGCCGCGGATGCACCCCAAGGATGGGCGGGTCGTTTCCAACTTCATCATTCAGGCGCTGCGCGGCGACGACATCACCATTTTCGGCAACGGCGAGCAGAGCAGGTCCTTCTGCTATGTCGACGATCTGATCGACGGCTTCGTTGCGTTCATGGACAGCGAGGACGGCTTCCCGGGCCCTGTGAATCTCGGAAATCCGGGTGAGTTCACGATGCGCCAGCTCGCCGAAGCGGTCATCGAGAAGACCGGTTCGCGCTCAAAGCTGACATTCCACGATCTGCCGTCCGACGATCCGAAACAGCGGTGTCCCGACATAAGCCTGGCCAAGCGCGAGCTCGACTGGGAGCCGAAGGTCGAGTTGTCCCAGGGCCTCGACAAGACGATCGCCTATTTCCGCGAGTTGCTTGCCGCCTGATCGGGAACGATCGGCACGGCGCCGAGGGGTCACCATGATCGACGTGATGTTCTTCCTGCCAAGCCTTGGCGGTGGCGGTGCGGAAATGAACGCGGTGCGTCTGGCGCGCCCGCTCCTGGCGAACGGATTCCGTCCGACCTACTGCGTAACGTCCGGTGCCGGGACTTATCGCGATCGCCTGCCGGAAGGTGTCGAGGTTGTGGTTCTCGATACCGGCGGCGCGAAATCGAGCACGCTTCGCCTGCTTCGGGCGATCCCGTCTTTGCGCAAGGAGATCGAGGCGAGGCGGCCGGGGATTCTCATCCCGGTCATGGCGCTGCCGGCCGTCGCCGGGCTGATGGCGAGCGAGAAGGCGAAGCACAAGCCGATCGTGATCGCATCCATTCAGAATGGCCTCATGGTCAGCCATGTGGAGCGGGCGAACCTGCGCCGCCGGATCGAATTGTGGCTCATGCGGCGCCTTTTTCCGAAGGCCGACGGCTTCATCGCACTGACGCATGGCGTCGGGGCAGACTTGCGCGAACTCATGCCCGAGATCCGCGATCGGATTGCCGTCGTCCACAACATCGGCAAGCCGGAAAATCTGCCACCTGCATCGCAGGAAGCCGGCGAACGCCCATACCCCGCGACGGCTCCCTACGAGGTTCTGGCCTGCGGACGACTGGTCGAACAGAAGGATTATCCGACCCTCCTTGCCGCATTCGCGGCGATTGCGCACGAATGCGACGCGCATCTCAGAATTCTGGGAGAGGGCCCGCTGCGCGACGAACTGATGCAGCAGGTCCGGCGACTCGGGATCGCGGAACGCGTGGAGTTTCTCGGTTTTCGACGCGACGCCCAGGACTACATGGGCCGCGCCGACCTGTTCGTCCTCTCGTCGATCTACGAAGGTTTCGGGAACGTGATCGTCGAGGCGATGGCGATGGGCGCTCCGGTCGTTTCGACGGCATGCCCCCACGGGCCCGAGGAGATCATCACCGACGGCGTCGACGGCGTACTTGTTCCGGTGGGGCAGCCGCGGACTCTGGCGGATGCGATGTCGGCCTTGCTTGCTGATTCCGTTCGGCGCGCGCGCATCGCGCAGGCAGGAAGGGTGCGTGCCGACGACTTCGGTCAGGACAGGATCGGACAGCAGTTCGCGCAAGCTCTCAAGGCGCTGTCGTCTCGCACGTGACCGAGCCCAACTTCCTCCTGATCGGTCCGCCGAAATGCGCGACGAGTTCATTGCATGGCGCAATCTGCAACCACGCAGGCGTGGCGCAGGGCGTTCGCAAGGAACTTTTCTTCCTGATGGACCGGGGGCATCCGCTCGCCGGGCGACCAAACCTTCAGGACGACGGCATGGCATCTTTCGGCGCTGCGTTCCCGGACGCGGCGAACGACGCTGCCATCCGTATCGACTCGACCACCCATTATCTCTACCAGCAGGCGGCACTGGACTTCGCTCGTCGGCGTCCGGACGTGCGGGCCTGCGTGGTGCTGCGCGATCCCGCGGAGCGCGTCTTCAGTTCCTACAATTACACCCGCAACAATCTGGCCGCCCTGAAGAGCGAGCTTTCATTCGCGCAGTATGTCGAACTGGTCGATGCGCGCCAGCCCCTCTATCCGCGATATTGCCATAGCGCCTCGAGCGCGTGGGTGCTGGAGCGCGATATCGACTACAGTCGCTACGAGCGCCATGTCGCGCCATGGCTCGATGCGCTCGGCCCCGAGCGGCTGAAGATCGTGCTGTTCGAAGACCTTCAACGGAACACGTCTGCGGTGGCACAGGACATCTGGGCATGGTTGGGCCTGGAATCGCCCCCCGGGCCCGCCGTCGCTGCGGAACGCAGGAACGAGACGCGGGCCGTCAAGTATCGGCAGTTCCACCGTCTCGTCCGCAAGTTGAATGCCGCTGTTCCGCTGCCTTCCGGCTTGAAGAAGCACCTCAAATCGGGATACCACACGCTGCAGGGCGGGGCTCCCGACGCCAGCGACGACCAGCCCGCCGTGGATCGTTTGCGCGACCGCTTCGGCGCCGATATCGATTGGGTTTCGAAAACCCTGGGCCGCGACCTGTCGCACTGGCTGGGCAAGGGGAATGTGCGATGACCGCAGGAAGTCTCCAGATGCCGCGCGCGTACCGAGCGCCGCGCCCGGGGACCCGGGCCGGAAGCGTGGGCGACAATCCGTTCGTCGCCATCGCCCCGGAGTTCAAGATCGGGATCCTGATCTATTTCGTCATCTGGCGGATATTTCCCGAACTCGTTCAGCCGTTTCTCATGGCGTCGGGTGACTTTTCCTCGGAACTGGCACGCTCGCTGACCTCGTTGGCCATCTCGGCGCTGGTCCTCTGGCCGATCTTGGCGAACCGGATCGGCGACACGCCGACAGGGTGGCTGCACCCGCTCGTGCTTCCCGGTCTGATCGGCATCGCCACGGGCTTCATCAAGGCGCCGGCGTCGCTGCTCGATCCCGTGTCCGTGATAACCAACGTGCAACTGCCCGCGCACGCGCTTGCGACCGGCGCGGAACTGGCTGCGGCGAGGCTGGAGGTTCAGGTCTGGCAGCTCGTCTCGCTGATCGCCATTTACATCGGGTTCATCTTGTTTGCGCCGCGCATCCGGCAACGGGCAGTGTCCACCCGCATATTCGACAGCGGCCGCTGGAAGCTGGTCTATGCCGCGTTCTTCGGCGCGGCGGCGGTCCTGATCATATCCAGCGGCGGGCTCGAGGCGCATATGGCGGCGCTTTCGGGCGGTCGGTTCCGCGCGCTTTCGGACAGCGGTATCCTGGTGGTCCCGGTCACGTTCATGCCGTTGCTGAGCGTCCTATGGTTTCTCCACCGTCCCGAGGCGCTGAAAAGCCCGCTCTTCATCCTGACGTTCGCACTTTCGGTGCTCTTGCAGTTTGCCGTGACCGGCAGTCGCAGCGCGCTCTTCGCGGCGGCGGTCCTGATGCTGCTCGCCTGGATATACGTCTATCACAAGTTGCCCGTCCTTCGCTTGCTGGCGGTGGGGTTCGCCGCGGTCGTCCTGCTGGGAATCCTTGGCGACCTGCGCCAGAGCGGACGTTCCGGGCAGGTCGAATTCGATGGCGTGACCGATGTCGGCCTCAGCGAAGCGATCGCCAAGAGCCAGCAGGAGGTCGCTCAGCGCCAGTACGAATCCGGCCCGATCGGCATTGCGCTTTCGGTTCCTGAAAGGGTCGATTATCTTCGCGGCGATACATATGTCGCTGGCGTTTTCTTCTTCATTCCCCGCTCGATCTGGGAGGAAAAACCGCGCGGCGCGGGGCCGACGATTGCGGCGCTGATCTTCGGCAATCGCACGTCGATTGAGGGCTACGAAGGTGGCGGCATCCCCGCCGGATCGGATGCGGAGGCGTACCTGAACTTTGGGTATTTCGGCATCGTGCTGCTGCATCTGCTCTACGGCGCCTTCCTCAAGTGGATCTCGCGCCTCGCGCTCGTCCGGCGGGATGGCCAGACCGGTACCTTGCTGATCCTGGTCGGCGCGGCGCTGAGCGGGCCGGCCACCGGCTCGGTCGTGCCGTTCCTCCAGAAATGGGTCCTCCTCGCCGCATCCTACCGATTCATATTCCGGCGCGTGCGGCAATGAAGATCGTCTTCGCGCACGACCATCGTTTCATTTCCACCAACGGTGCCGTCTATTCCGAAAATCACTTCGGTGCCGGGTTCTGGGATCGCTTCCTCGGCGAATTCGACCGTTTAACGGTGCTCGGGCGCGAGGCGACGCTGCCAACTGGCCGCGAACTTGCCGATCTGACCCTGTCGAGTCGCGCCGAAGTGGATTTCGCGCTGTTGCCGAACGTATCCAGCGCGAGAGGGTGGCTGTTCGCCCGGCGCAGGGTCGCCGCTCGCATCAGCGAGATAGTGGCGCGGCACGATGCGGTCGTCGCGCGGCTCCCGAGCGAAATCGGACTCATGGCGCTCTCGGCTGCGCGCACCCTCGGTATTCCTTCCGCGATCGAGGTGGTCGGGTGCGGATACGACGTCTACGCCCATTACGGAAGCCGGCTGGGCGCCGTGTACGCACCGCTCGCTCGCCACAGAATGCGCCATGCGCTTGGCCAGGCGACCCATGCGATCTACGTCACCAAGGAATTCCTCCAGCACCGCTACCCGGCGCCCCGCGCCATGACCGAGATCGCATCCAACGTAGAGCTCGTTGGAGCCGATCCCAAGGTTCTCGACCGGCGGATCGAGCGTATCGGGCGTGCAGACGACGCGGGGCGGCCACTGACGCTCGGCCTCGTGGGTTCGCTTCGCACGCGGACCAAGGGCATTCAGGTCGCGTTGCGCGCGCTGGCTGATCGCCGCGCCGCGCTGCCTCCATTTCGTTTCCGTGTTCTCGGCGGAGGGGACCGGGCCGAGTGGCGCGCCGAAGCGGCCGCGCTCGGCATGGCCGATGTCGTTTCGTTCGATGGTTCGCTGTCCGATCCACGTAAGGTCCTGTCCTGGCTCGACGAGGTCGATATCTATCTCCAGCCCTCGCTCCAGGAAGGATTGCCGCGCGCGCTCATCGAGGCGATGAGCCGTGGCTGCCCCGCGCTCGGTTCGCAGCTCGCCGGGATCCCGGAACTGCTCGACCGTGCGGATCTCTCGCCACCGGGCGATCACGCGGCCCTGGGCGATCTGCTCCTTCGCCGGGTGGGGGACAGAAGCTGGATGGCTGCCCGTGCGGCGCGCAATTTCCGTGTTGCACGCGATTACGAGCAGCCCATCCTCGACGCTCGCCGCAGCAGGTTCTGGCGCGCGTTCGCCGAACACGTGCGGAATAGATCGTCGCATTGAGATCCCAGGCAGGCGGCAGGCCGTGGTGACCCTTCCCGCGCCTTGACGCTAGGATTGCAACATTTATGCCCCCCTCACAAACGCCAACGTGCGGAAGGTCTTCGATGTCGAGAGTTCAAGCCGGCGAAGGGATGCGCAATGGCTGGATCATCCTTGTCCTGCTCGGGATAGTCGTCGCCTTTCTCGGCGGAAGTTCGCGCCCCGATGCGATCCAGTTGATCGCGCTCAGGCCGTTGGCCGCACTTTTCCTGGCCGCAGCGATTTATTTCGCTTCGGGCGCCAGCTTGGCCTCGATCAGGTCCCTCGTGGTCCTGTTTCTGTTCTTTGCCGGATGGATGGCCCTCCAGCTCGTCCCGCTTCCTGCGGGCCTGTGGCACCTGTTGCCGGGCCGGGGTCCGCTGGCGGCGATCGATGCGGCTGCGGGCCTTGAAGGCGTCTGGCGCCCGATTTCGATGGTCCCGACGCGCGGAATCAACGCACTCGCCAGCCTGGTCGTGCCGGCGGCCGGATTGGTCCTGGCCGCCGCACTTGGTGCCAGAGTGCGGACTTTGCTGCTCGCCGTGGTCATGATCGGCGCGCTCGACGCAGTGGTCGCGATCTTCCAGGTCATCGGGGGCGGCACCAGCAAGCTCTACCTCTATTCGATAACGAACCGCGCGGCACCGGTCGGCCTGTTCGCGAACCAGAACCATTCGGCCGTATTCTCGGCGCTTTCGCTCGTCGTCGTCGCCTACCTCGCTACCGATCGGGATCTGACGCATCGGCGGCCGTGGATGTCCGCCATTCTCGCGGCCCTGTTCCTGCTGCTGTTGATGGTGGCGTTGATCGGTGAGTCGCGCGCGGGCTTGCTCACCACCATCCTGGCGCTGGCGGCCAGCGGCGTGATCTTCTGGCAAAACGTCGCATCGCGCAGTCGCCCGCGGTCGCGTGGGCGCGGGCCATCGTCGGCGCTGCCCAGACGTGCGATGTCACCTCGCTGGCTGCTGATCGCCGGGATCGTTTCGGTCGGCGGGCTGGTCGCGGCATTCGTGGCGCTCGACCGCATTCCGGCCCTGACCTCCATTGCCGACCGCGGAGCATTCGAGGATGTACGTTGGCAGCTTCTGCCGGTCCTACGCGACATGGTTTCGGTGCACTGGATGCTGGGGACGGGGTTCGGCTCCTTCGAGGAAGCCTACCACATCTTCGAACCCGATGCGCTGCTGTACCCCCAGTACATCAACCAGGCGCACAACGACTGGATCCAGCTCGTCATCGAAGGCGGCCTTCCGGCTTCGGCGATAGCGCTCGCCGCACTTTTCGGCTTTGCCCGCGGACTGGCACGCATGGCGCGCGCCGAAGACGCTCCCGTCGCCCGCACCGTCTTCTGGCTCTCGGTAGCGGCGATAATCCTGGCGGCGAGCCTGGTCGACTATCCGATGCGTACACCCATTTTCCAGCTTGTGGCGATGTGGCTCGCGGTCGCGTTCCATCGCGAAAGCACTCGTCCCGAAGAGCGCACGGATAGGCCGCGAAGCTAGAATTTCCGGGCGAAAACACTTTGCAACCACACTTGCGAGGGCTAAGCCCCGCAGGCTCCGGGATCTGAAGGAAATAATGATTGCCATGTACTTGAAGGGGTTGGCCGCAATTGCAGCCGCGCTGGCTCTGGTGGGCTGTGCGACCACCCGCGAAGTCGGGCAGGCTTCCGACATCGAGGTCGCCCCGCTGTCGGAGCTTCCCGCACCGACGGGCGGCCAGGCCTATACCGTCGGACCGCAGGAATCGCTCGAGATAACGGTCGCCGACGCCGAGATGCTCAGCGGGACTTTCCTGACCGACGCAGACGGGGTTCTCGCCTATCCGCTGATCGGCGACCTGAACGTCAGCGGACGGGCGCCGTCCGAAGTGGCGCAGATGATTGCCGATCGGCTGCGGGGGGAATACATCGTCGATCCCCAGGTCCGTGTGCGCCCGACCAATATTCCCAGCCCATCGGTTTCGGTCGGCGGCGAGGTCGCCCGCTCGGGCTCATACCCGGCCGCGACATCGCAAACCCTCCTTCGCGCGGTCAACAATGCCGGCGGCCTCTCCCAATACGCGAAGAAGGACGACGTTCTGGTCTTGCGCACGGTCAACGGGCAGAAGTACGTGGGCGTCTACAATATCCAGGCGATCCAGCGCGGAAACTACGGCGACCCGGCGCTCTACCCGGACGATATAGTCATCGTGGGCGATTCCCCGGCGCGCAGGCGCTTCGACGCTTTCCTGCAGTATTTCTCCGTATTTTCCAGCAGCGTCATCCTTTTTGACCGCACGACCAATTGATCGCGAGCTGAAATGAATCCTTACGCTTCCGATACCGTAGTCGCATATCAGGATCCCGCTTCTGCGGAGCCGCGTGCCGAGGAAGGTATCCACCTGGACCTCGAGCGTTTCTGGCTCCAGGCGAAGGTCCTGAAATACTGGATACTGGGCCTTGTCGCGTTCGGCCTGCTCGCGGGCCTGCTGATCACCCTGCTCTCCACCGATCTCTATCGTGCCACGTCGCGGATCGAGATCTCGCGCGATGTGCAGAACGTGACCAGTGCCGAGCCCGTAGAGGTGGAAAGCCGCACGGCGGACCTTCAGTATTTCAACACGCAGTACGAACTGCTCGAATCCCGCTTCATGGCGGAGAGGGTCGTAGAGGCGGGCAATCTCGCGCGAGACGAGGAATTCCTGGCGGCGTTCGATCTGCTGGAATCGCCCAACGTGACGTCGCGCACGCTCGAAGGCCTGCTTCGCGCGAATGTCACCATCACGCCGGTGGCGCAGTCTGGTCTCGTCGACATCAGCTTCTCCAGCCCTTCGGCGGATGTTTCCGCCAAGATCGCGAACCTCTGGGCGCAGGAGTTTCTCACCGCGAATTACGAGAAGCGCTTCGGCGCCAACATCGAGGCGCGTGATTTTCTCGAGGAGCAGATTGCCGAACTTCGCGAACGTCTCGCGGGGTCGGAGCGCGAATTGATCGATTACGCCAATGCCAACGGAATCGTCATCCTCGATGCCGCGGGCGCCGGTGCCGGCTCCGAAACGGCGAGCCAGACGCTGATCGGTTCGGAGCTCCAGACGTTGAACGTGGCGCTCGCCAACGCGACTGCAGAGCGGATCGCTGCCGAAGCGGCGCTGTCGGCGGGAACTCGAAGCCAAAGTGGCGCAGCATCCGCGGCCGGCTTGCGCGCACGGCTTGCCGAAGCGCAGGCGCAGCTTGCCGAATTGCAGTCCAGGTTCGGGCCCGGGTATCCGGAAATCCAGGCCAAGGAAGCCGAGGTCGCCTCGCTCCGCCAGACACTTGCCGGCGAGACGACGATCGACAATCGCGATGCGCAGGCCGTGTACCGCGCGGCGCTGTCGCAGGAACGCCAGTTGCGCGAGCGGCTCCAAGAATCCACCGCCTCGTTCCTCGGTCAGCAGGGGCAGTCGATCCAGTACGGCATCCTCAAGCGCGAGGTCGATACCAACAGGCAGCTCTACGACGCACTCCTCCAGCGCTACAAGGAACTGGAGGCTGCGGGTGCCGGCAAGAACAACATGACGTTGATCGATGCCGCGGAAGTGCCCGGTTCGCCTTATGCTCCGTCGTTGCTGCAGAACCTGCTCGTCGGCCTGATCCTGGCGCTGCTCGTGGCTGCGGGCCTGGTCTATCTGCGCGAAACGATGGATCAGACCATCCGCGATCCGGCCGATGTGCGCCGCCGCCTGGGCCTCGCACCTCTCGGCCTCATCCCGAGGGTCGATCCGCAGGACATTCCGGACGAAATCCGGCAGCGGAGCTCCGAGGTCAGCGAAGCCTACGCGGCGACGCGGACGAATCTGGCGTTCCTTACCCCGCAAGGCGCTCCCGGTGCCTTCATGCTCACCTCGACCCGCCCGAACGAAGGCAAGAGCATCACCGCGGTCGCTCTGGCGCGCAGTTTCGCCCACGTCGGCAAGCGTACCTTGTTGATCGATGCCGACTTGCGCCATTCGGGCCTCAGCGATTTCGTCGGCGTGGAATCCGATGCAGCGCATGGGCTCAGTGCCTTGCTCTCGGGGAACAACGGCAACCTCGCGTCGGCGATCGTGTCGATCGAGGCGGACGGGTTCGACATCCTGCCGGTCGGTCACAAGCCGCCTAATCCGGTCGAGCTACTGGCAGGCGGGCGTCTTGCGCAGATCATCGATGAGCTTCGGTCGAACTACGATCAGATCATCGTCGACGGTGCGCCGGTGCTCGGCCTGTCCGACGCGCTCGAGGTGTCCAAGGCTGTCGACGGCGTCGTCTACGTAATCGAATCGAACGGCTTGCAGGTTCGCGCCATCGAAACGGCGGTCGGCAGGCTCAAGAGCGCCAACGCACGCATCTTCGGGGCGATCGTGACCAAACTGGACGAGCGTAACTCTTCGTATGGCTACGGCTACGGCTATGGCTACGGATACGGATACGGCGAACCGCACGATGAGCACGAAGCGCGCTAGGACGCACCAGCCGACCCGCTGGGGCCGCCTGGCCGCCTGTGCCCTGCTCGGGATTGCGCTGTCCGTCGTTCTCGCCCTGCAGGCCGCGAGCAGCGTGCTCACCGTGCCGCAGCCCGCCTACGCGGCTCGGCTGTTCCCGCTCAATGGACTGGCGGTCGAGCAGGACACGGTCCGGAGTCTGACCGAGAACGTCACGAGCGAGGCCGATGTCGTGCCCGTCGCGCGGGACCTTGCGGATCTCGCTCGCCGGGCCATCGCGATGGAAGCGCTCTCGCCCAGAGCGCATGCCGTTCTCGCGCTCGGGGAAAGCGACGAAAGCAGAAAGGTCGCGCTTCTGACCGCGGCAACGCGAGTCAACCGACGCGATCTGATGATGCAGGGGCTGGTGCTCGATCATCAGGTGAGCGAGCGGGATTTCCCCGGCGCACTTGCCACGCTCGACCGGCTCCTGCGCGTTCATCCGGAACGGGAGGAGTTCTTCTTCCCCCTTCTGTACCGCGCCTTGCGCGAGCGTGCTGCGCTGCCCGCGTTCGTGGAAATTCTCGATGGCGGATCGGAATGGCATCGCCGGTTCATCGTCCGCGCGCCTGTCGAAGCGAACGCACTTTCGAACCTCGCGCTCATCCGCGGACGGTTGAAGCTCAAGGACGAGGAATTCGACCGCAGGCTGATCATGCAGCTCGCGGAGGAAGGCGACATGGCCACCGCCGGTCGGATCTATCGCAACGTCACGGGTGTCGCGGAAGGTGGGCCCGCCTTCGGCACGATTCCATGGATCGGCGCCTTTCCACCCTTCGACTGGAAGCTGGCCGATCAACCGACCATGCGCGGGCAGCTCGAAGCGGACGGCAAGCAGCTCGACGTCTTCGTACGGAGCGGCCGGGGCGGCATTCTGGCGCAGAGGATCGTGGAACCTGGCGCGGGACCCTTCGCGGTCGTGATCGACCACGCGCTGGCGCCGGTGGATCAGGTTCGCGATGTCCGCCTGCAGTTGCGGTGCGGCGGGAATGGGCAGCCATTCTACGACGAACGCTTTTCGCCCGGTATCAACCGCTTCGAGATTCCGGCGCTACCGGCCGCGTGCGAAGGCTTCGCCAACCTGGCGATCTATGCCCGCGCATGGTCGGGCCGCTCCCAGATCACGGGCACGATCGGCGAGATCGAACTGGTCGCCGGACGCTCGCCCGACTGACGCAAGCGACGTCGGGACGGCCCGGCCGCGCGGCGCGGCGCAGGCTCAAAGAGTCCAGTCGGCGCCTTCGACCACGCCCTTGAGGTCGGCCAGCGTCCCGCCGGCGGCGAGGCGCTCGCGCAGGGACGCCGATCCCATTTCCAGATATTCACGATGCGGGACCGCGAGAAGCACCATGTCGTAACTGCCCGTCAGCGCGTTTGCATCGAGCGCCAGACCATATTCGTGCAGCGCCTCCTCGGCATCGGCATGCGGATCGTGGACGACGACCTCGTGGCCGCGCTCGGCAAGGGCGCCAATGAGGTCCGCGACCTTGGAATTGCGCAAGTCGGGCACGTCTTCCTTGAACGTGAGGCCGAGCACGAGAATGCGGGAAGCCTTCGATTCGAGCTTCGCATCAAGCCTCTCGGCCACCCAAGGCGCCATGCCATCGTTGATCTTGCGCCCGGCTAGAATCACGCGCGGATCGTGGCCGAGTTGTTCGGCGCGATGCGAGAGGTAATAGGGATCGACGCCGATGCAGTGCCCACCCACCAGGCCCGGGGCGAAGGGAAGGAAATTCCACTTGGTGCGGGCGGCGGCGAGCACGTCCCAGACCGAGAGGTCCATCCTGCCGAAAATCTGCGCGATCTCGTTCATGAAAGCGATGTTGATGTCGCGCTGCGCGTTCTCGATGACTTTTGCAGCTTCCGCCGCCCGGATCGACGCCGCACGGAAGACGCCGCCGCTGGTTATCGCGTCGTAGAGCGCGGCCACCTGCTCGAGCACTTTGGCATTCTGGCCGGCGACGACTTTGGTGATCTTGTCGATCGTGTGTTCGCGGTCTCCCGGATTGATGCGTTCGGGGCTGTAACCGAGGAAGAAATCTTCCCCGCAGCGCAACCCCGTGACCTGTTCCAGGATGGGGCCGCAGATATCCTCGGTCACACCGGGATAGACCGTGCTTTCGTAAACGACGATCGGCTTACGGCCATCCTCGACGGCGCGAGCGACCATCGCGCCGACCGTGCGGGACGCGGCCTCGACGATCGAGAGATCGGGCCTGTTGTCGTCATCGATGGGTGTGGGCACCGTCACGATGTAGAAATCCGAGGAAGGACACACGGCGGGATCGTCCGACAGAGCCAGGGTGCTCGCGTCCAGACGCTCGCGATCGATTTCCCCCGTTCGATCGAAGCCGGTCTTCAGCTCCGCGATGCGCCGCGCGTCGACGTCGAGCCCGAAGGTTTCGAACTGCTTCGCCAGGGCGACGGCAAGCGGAAGGCCGACATAGCCGAGCCCGACTACGGTGACCCGTTGCATATCGTTCATATCAGGGAGATTCCTCGATGAAATTCGCGCTCCGCCTAGGGGCGGCGGGTGGTCAAATCAACCGGACACTCGCGACGACGAGGCGCGCGCGCGACGAAACTGCGATATCGTCCGTCCATGAGTTCCAGCAGCGGACGATGCGTCCGCTCGAACGCCGCGAGTGTCTCGGGCGCAACCGGCCGATAGGGCGGAGGGCTGGCGGTCTCGATCGTCTTGGCGTCTGGAGCCGCGTTCCACGACCGTTCCGCCCCGTTCTCGCAGCCGAGATGGGTTGCAATCTGCGCGAACGACAAAGGGAGTTCGTCGTATCCGGCCGTCATCAGACGCTCGCCTGCGACACCTTCGAAGGCATCGAGAGACGCGAGATAGCCCGCTGCGCCGGCGAGAAGGACCGGGTCTTCGGCCAGCCCCGTCAACGCGCTGCATGGTTGCCCGGGCCTTTCAGCGCGAAGGTGACGCGGCGGCTTGCGCGAGAGCGATTCCAGCACGGGCAGCGGCTCGCGATGAAGGAACAGGAAGCGCGCGTTCGGCAGGGCATGCATCAGCGATTCCCGATATCGGTGCGCCTGGCTGTTGAACTTCACGATCAGGGGCCTGCCCTGCAACACGGCCCAGGCCTGCCATTGCGCCACTGCGAGGGCGACGGCCCCAAGCGATCTCTCCCTATCGACCGAACCGGCGATTCCATCGCGCAGGATGCGCATGAACGGAGGCTCTCCCAGCACCAGGGCGCCGCTTGCCTTCAGGTTCTGCGCCAGTAGCGTCGATCCGCAGCGAGAAACGTGGAATATCGCTCCGGTTTTGCGGAAATCGTACACTGGACAGGCCGCTTCGGCCTCGGCCGACCATTCATCGAACGGTATGATGCGCTCGAACGGGCGGCCTTTCGGCAGGGCAAGGTTGAAGAAGCCGTTGCGCCAGTCGACCCGGTCCGGGTCGACCAGAAAGACCAGCGCATGATTGCCTGCCCGTGCGAACTTGTAGGGGAGCAAAGCGAGTGGAGCGCCCCGGGTCATTCCCACCACGCGGCGGCGGAAGGGTCGGCGGTCTTGCGCACGTGACCGCCGATGGCGAAGCGGCCGCGCGCGAAGGTTCCGCAGGGCAGGGCGGTGGGGGCGACGGCATGGAGGAACCAGCTCGGAAATGCGACGAAACGGTTCGGCCTCGGCTCGATCCGGGTGAGCCACGCCCCGCAATTTCCGCGCTCGTCGAAATCCGTGTCGAAGAGGTAGAGCTCCCCGCCGCGGTAAAGCGGTTGCCTGTCGCCGAAGTAATAGAGCCACGTGACGGCGCGGCCCGCATCCGCGAAGCTGCCGTGGTTGTCGGCATGGGTCTTGAAGAAGCCGCCATCGAGATAGCAGGTCATCTTGATCTCGGTGCGATCGACCTCGAAATCCGGAATTCCCAGCGCAGCACACAGGCGCGGCAGGTTCTCGGCGACATGGTCCGAGAAGAAGCTCTTCAGATGGTCGAAATCGTAAGTGATATAGGTATCGCGCTTGTCCGGGGCACGTTCGGGCGCGATCGAATTGACGTTGGCGACCCTGAAGCGGTCCTCGATCGCGCAGGCGTGCCGGTGCAGGGCTTCCATTTCCGCGGGTGGCAGGAATCCGTCGATCGCCACGATCGGCGAGATGTTGAAGCCGCCACCCGATGACAGACCAGGCGGCACCGCGACGCCCGGCTGAAGCGGCGCACCAAGATACGCTTCGAAGGCGCGTCTGGCCGAATCGAGATCACCTGCGCGGCGCGCAAGGTTCGCGGCGACGAACTCCATCTCGCGCGTTGCTTCGCCCTGGCGCGCGCGCGACCGAAGCGATTGCAGAAGCGTACGGTTTACCTCCGGCGCGCAAAGGCGCTCGAGCTGTGCGAAGCGCGCTCTCGCATCCTCGCGCACCGGGCGGCCTCAGGACGTCGCGCGCACGAGCTTCTCGTCGCGCATCCGGGCGTAGAATTCCCGGACGTCGTCCAAGCACTCCGCGGGATCCACCTCGAAGCGACCCTGGAGCGCGTGTGCAATTTCCGCGACATCGCGCTGTCCGTCGGTCAGCTCCCAGATGGCGGAACCGGTCCCGTTGAGCTCGACGAATTTGCCCGAATCCATCGACATCAGCACGGTGACGCCCCCCGATTCGGTCATGAGTACGTCGTCGTCCTGGGCAAAGACGCGATCGCCCGGAATATCGGTTGTCATAGCGCATGCTCTCCGGTTCTGGCGATCATCCCATCGGCAAGATCCGCGATGTTGAGCATGGTATCGTCTCCAAGTGGACGCGCAATGTGCCACACGGGCACCTGTCCGGAAATCCTGGCCCAGCCGTTCAGGATCGCCTGCGCCCTGTCGCTGGTTGTGAAATTGCGCCGATAGCTGTGCTTGCGCAGCGCCTGGAGCGCCCTGCGGGGATCGAGGCGCTGCGCCGCGAGCAGCCCGTGGGTCTTGCGTTCGATCACGAAGATACCGGCAACCGGCACGGCGCGATCGACGAACCTGTCGGCAGTCGAAAGCTCCCACTTTCCTTTCGGGCCCGCCGCCCCTTCTGCGCCGAGCCGGAGCGAACGGAGCGCGGCCGTGTCGAGCCGGGTGTGCGCGAGCCCCGGCTGGACCATGACGCGGGAGGTGGACGAGAGCGCTGCAAGATCGTCGCACAGCATGCCGCCGCTCCGGGCCGACAGATGGGCGGCAATAGTCGATTTTCCGGCGCCCGAGCGGCCGCAGAAGAGATATGCACGGTCTTGCCGCACGATCCCCGCGGCATGAAGCGCGTTTGTGCCGCGCTGGTGGAGGATCGCCGCAAACCCGCTTCCCAGCAAGTACGGCCTTATTTCGCGGTCGGTGCCGCGATCGAGGCGTTCGAACCGGATTTCCCGGCCGTCGCGCACTTCCAGCCGCACGATGCCCGGGACATGCATCAGGAAGGCCCCCGGGCAGGCTTCCCAGTAGTCGTAGCGTTTTTCGGGGAGAGGCAATTCGCGCGGCACGGACGCTTCGCTGACCCTTACCTCCGCATCCGGATGCGAGGGGTCGCGAAGCGCTTCGGGTAGTTCGATCGCACTGACTGCCGTCAGCCCGAATAGACGATAGGGTCCGAACATCTCGCGCCCCTCGCGATGCGGAGTCGATCGTGAAAAACCGATTACGCCGAAGGCCGACGGGCCGATATTCCCTCGACCGCGGAAGTCTGCGCGACGGTCAGGAGGGTGCGGGAACGCCCGAAAAGTCTTCGTCGTCGTCGATGAAGACGGCTGAAGCGATGTCACCAGTACCGGCGACGACCTCCAGAGTCGGCTTCTCCCAAGCGAGTTTTTCGCTTGTCGTGCGCGAGTTCGTTGTTTCGGACATGCTTGTTCCCCCTCAACAATAATTCCAGCATATTCGAACGGCCAATCGAGTCAAAGAATTAATCACGTTCCGCCCAGAGACAGAGAAACGCCAGCCGCAGGACGTGCTTGACGCTCAACGGTCCGACGAAACCGTCGTGGCCCTGCGCCCTTCGCAAGGTTTCGAGCGCCAGATCGATCCGGGCGTAGCGCGCCACGCGCGGGTCGTCTCGATGCGCGGCGATCAGCCTCGCCAGTTCGGGTGCGTGCAGGGCGGCGTTTATGCCGACCTCGGGGAAGGTCGAGCCATCCTTACCGGGGCGCAGCCTTATCTCGTCGGGAAGCCGGTCGCGCATGGCCATCCGTATCATTCGCCGGCGCATCGATGGCGCACGCTTGAAGCGCGCGGGCAGTTGATGCGCGAAGGCGAGCAACCGGATATCCAGCATGGGATAACGATAGACGAAGCCTCGTGCGGCAGCTCCGACCGCCGAATTTTGCAACCGATAGGCTAGCGATGGCGCGCCCAGGGCGCCGGCCTCGCGCGTGCGCATCGATCCCGACGAAACGCGGTGGCCATGCCGGTCGAGCGGATCCGAAGCGCTTTGCGCTGCAAGGAACGTCGGGTCCAGCAACTGCGCGACCGGATCGTATCGCTCCGCGAGGGAAACCTGCGAACGCCGCGCCAGCCCGAGCCCGCCGACGCCCGAACGATAGATCGACCAGCGCAGCATGCCCCGCACCGGGCCGTATCGGTCGGTCATGAACGCCCTCAGGGTCGGCCAGTCTCGTTCCTCGAGCAGCGATTCGAGGTATCCTCCGCCGCTCGATGTCACGACCTGATCCCCTCCGAACCCCGAGAGGAGAACCCGGACGTCGCCCGTGCGGAGCGTCTCCGGAAGATCCTCGGCATGGGCGTTCATATCGTTTCGCGGCGGCGCACCGTGGCGCACGAGCGTGCGCCCGAGGACTGCGACCTGGCTGTCCACCGCATCGTCCGTCCAGCGATGCTCGATCCGCGGAAACGCAGCGAGCATCGCGGCGACAAGGGGCCGTTCGTCCTCCGGCGTGCCGTGCAGATGCCGCGCGCCTTCGGGAATCCCGTGGGAGAATGCGAGAAGGCGGCTTCCCCGGCCCGTCAGAAGCAAATCGGCGGTGGCGGCGATGCTGGCCGAATCGAGCCCGCCGCTGAGCTCGCAGGCGACGTCGCCGCGAGCGCGCAGGCGGCATTCGACGGCCTGATCGAACAGACGGCGGAATTCCTCCACGGCCTCGCGATCGCCGATGTCCAGGGCCACGTCGCATTCGGGCAGCGACCAGTATCTGTCGATCCGCGGCGCTCCCGCGTCGAAGGTGATCGCATGGGCGGGCGGCACCGCGGAAATCGCCCGATATGCCGTCCGGCCGACGTCCACCTTGGCAATGGCGAGCGTTTCCGCGATCCAGCGCTCATCCCAGGCGAGGTCGATACCCGGGATGTGACGCAGCCATTCGATCGCGCTGGAAAAGGCGATGAACGGCCCCACACGCGCATGATAGAGCGGCGTCGTGCCGCAGTGATCGCGCGCGAGCAACAGCCTGCGGGTGGAACCATCGTGCACGGCGATGGCGAAGTCGCCGATCAATCCGCGGCAGAAGTTGCGACCGTCGGCGCGCCAGGCGGCGCGGACGAGTTCTGCATCGTCGACACCTTCTTCCGGGCCGAGCCCGAAGCGGGATGCCAGTTCGCGGCGATTGTCGATCCGTCCGGAAAGCATGAGCGCGGTGCCGTCGTCGCCAAGGACGGCTGCGTCTCTCGATCGTGGCACCGTGTCGCGTTGCAGCGCCAGCATCGCGACCCCCGGCGCCTCGTGCCGCAGCGCGCGATCGCGCGGCCAGTCGCACCCATGCTCGATCCGGTCGAGCAGGCCGTCCGGCACGGCCTCGCCGCCGGGCGAGAACAGGCCGAACAGCAAGGTCACCGGTGTGCCGCGTCAGGTGTCGAGTGCAATATCCGGCGCGTCTTCCTGCTTCATGCCGACCACGTGGTAGCCCGCGTCGACATGATGCGTCTCTCCGGTCACGCCGCTCGACAGGTCGGACAGGAAATAGAGCCCCGATCCGCCGACGTCGTCGATCGTGACGTTGCGGCGCAGCGGCGCGTTCAATTCGTTCCACTTGAGGATGTAGCGGAAATCGCCGATCCCGCTCGCCGCGAGCGTCTTGATCGGGCCCGCGCTGATCGCGTTGACGCGAATGTTCGCGGGGCCAAGGTCGTTGGCGAGATACTGTACGCTCGTTTCCAGCGCCGCCTTGGCCACGCCCATGACGTTGTAGTGCGGAATGACCTTCTCCGCGCCGTAATAGGTCAGGGTGAGAATGCTGCCGCCGTTGGGCATCATGTCCGCCGCGCGCTTCGTCACGGCCACCAGGCTGTAGGCGGAAATGTTCATCGTCATCAGGAAGTTGTCGAGGCTGGTGTCGACGTACTTGCCGCGCAGCTCGCTCTTGTCGGAAAAGCCGATCGCGTGGACCACGAAGTCGATCGTATCCCAGCGCGCCTTGAGGGTGTCGAAGGCGCCGTCGAGCGCGTCCATTTCCGACACGTCGCATTCGAAGGTGAAGTCGCTGCCGAGCTGTTCGGCGAGCGGCTTCACGCGCTTGGCCAGCGCCTCGCCCTGATAGGTAAAGGCCAGTTCGGCCCCGTGTTCGCGCAGTTTCTTCGCGATCCCCCAGGCCAGCGACTTGTCGTTCGCGAGCCCCATGATCAACCCGCGCTTGCCCGCCATCAAACCGCTCATGCCGTACCCTCTTGGTTTTCTTCCAGTGTCCTGCGCCGACGCGCCTGTGCCCGCCGCCTGTCGTCCGCCTGGCCGATGCGGTTCTCCTCTTCTTCGGGAGTTTCGGCCAGCGCGGCGTTGAGTTCGGCGCCGATAACCATCCCTAGGCCGACGAGATAGAAAAAGAAAAGCGCGATCATCATGCCCGCGAGGCTGCCGTAGGTCGCGTCGTAGCTGAAGAAGCTGCGGATCGCGGGCGGAAGCGCGACGGTGACGGCGACCCACCACAGCGTGGTCGCCAGCGCGCCCGGCCATTTGGGATAGCGGCGATGGCGATAGGTCTTGGGGGCCAGGGTCAGGAACAGCAGATAGAGCGAGCCGAACAGGCCGAAGGCGGGGATCACGCGCGAGATCTGCAGCTGGCCGGCGAGGTGCGAGAGCCACGGCAGGTAGGCGTCGATCACCTCCTGCGCGGCGCCGATCACGACTTGCGCGATCAGCGAAAGCATCAGCAGCACCACAGCCGCCACGATCACTCCGGCCGAGAGCAGGCGATATTTCCAGAACGCCTGGGTCGCCGCAGTGCCGTAGGCCCGGCGCAGGATGTCGCGGATCGTCTCGATCAGGCTGGAGACGGTCCACAGCGCGATCAGCGCACCGGCCCAGAGCAGCCATCCGCTACGCGATTCGATGACGTCGCGCGCGACCGGCTCGATCACGTTGGCGACGATCGGGGGCAGGGCAAAGAGTACCGCATTGATCGTGGCGGCCCGCTCGCCCTCCTCGCCCACGAACGAGAAGATCGCTGCGCCCAGGATGAAGAACGGGAAGATCGCCAGCATCGCCATGTAGGCGAGGTTGCCGGCGTGGATGAAACCGTCGTTGTAGGCGCCGATCAGCACCCGCTTGCCGACTTCGAAGAAGCGCGTGCCCGGGCCGACGTGGTGCGCGACGTGTCCACGCAGCCCGAGCTTCTCCTCGATCGCCTCCTTGCGCCGTTCCTCGGGCGAAAGCGTGTGGACTTCGCGTTCCTCAGGAGCTGGAAGGTCTTCTTCGCTCATGGTCCCACTGGCTTGCGGGATCGGTCAGACCCCCAGGTCGGCGCGCGGATTGCTGGTGTCCTGCCAACCCTCGAGCCGTTTGGCCAGTTCCGAGACGTCTTCGGGCAGCGCGATCTCGAGCGTCACGAGCTGGTCGCCGCGGGCGCCCGATTTGGTCGAGAATCCCTTGCCTTTCAGGCGCATGGTCGTTCCACCGCTCGTGCCCGGCTTGATCGTCAGCATCACCGGGCCATCGACCGTCGGGCAGCGCACTTTGGCGCCGTTCACCGCTTCGGTGAGCGTGATCGGCAGGTCCAGCCGCACGTCGTCGCCCTCTCGGCGGAAGAACTTGTGGCGGTCGACCGCGATGGTGACGATCCCGTCGCCAGCCCCGCCGGGGCCAAGCTCGCCCTTGCCCTTGAGCCGCATCTGGGTGCCGTCCTCGACGCCGGCCGGCAGCTTGAGGTCGATCGTCTTGCCGTCGGCCAGCGTGATCCGCTGGTCGGTGCGCGCCGCGGCGTGCACGAACGGCACGCGCAGGCGATAGGCGATATCGGCACCCTTGCGTGGCGGGGGCGGGCGGCGCTGCTGGCCGAAGCCTGCCGGGCCGCGCGACCCGCCACGGTCGCTCCCCCGCGCCGCCGCCGGCTGGCCGCCGC
>CAMPGP010000002.1 GCA_946885545.1 uncultured Altererythrobacter sp. | reverse complement strand
GAAGCCGTGCATCGTCACCCACTTGCGCACCCGCACGCCGATCGCGCCGATCTTGGCCTCGCCGCCGTCGATGTCGCGCGTCCAGATGCCGATCCGGCCCTCGGCGCGCCACGCCTCGACCCCGAATTCGCCGAGCGTGTCGATAACCCATCCCTCGATCGCATGGACGAAGCAGCGCACGTCCTTCCCGCGCCGGTTCAGGTCGAGCAGCACGTAGCCGATCCGCTGCCCCGGTCCGTGATAGGTGTAGCGTCCGCCGCGGCCCGCCTCGACAACCTCGAAGCGCGGATCGAGCATCTCGGCAGCCGCCGCGCTGGTGCCCGCAGTATAGACCGGCGGATGCTCGAGCAGCCAGACTAGCTCGCTCGCCTCGCCCGCGGCGATCGCGCGGTTGCGCGCCTCCATTTCCGCAAGCGCCAGTCGATAGGGCACCTGCGCGGTCTCGCGCCTCCATTCGATCTGCAACGGGGTATTGCCGGACATT
Organism: uncultured Altererythrobacter sp.; assembly: GCA_946885545.1. The sequence goes on along the minus strand of CAMPGP010000002.1, from coordinate 33,612 downwards.
GCCGATTGCGTGGCGTGCCCTGCCCGGCTTATCAAGGGGAAAGGCAATGCACCGAGGGGGTTTGGCGATGAAATTCGATATGGGACGGGCGTGGAGCGAGGCAACGGCGATGCTCGGCGCGAACAAGGAACTGCTCGCGGTGATCGCGGGCATCTTCATCTTCCTGCCCAACCTGGCGCTGGCGATGCTGGCGCCGGAGATGATGACCGGTCCGACCGAGGTCGACCCCGACAACCCGACCGCGGCGCTGACGGCCTTCTATGCCGAGAACGGACTGTGGTTCTTCATTCTCGCGATCGTCCAGTCGGTCGGCACCCTCGCCCTGTTGGCGCTGCTCAACGATCGGCGGCCGACCGTGGGCGAGGCGATCAGGATCGGTTTCGTGACGCTGATCCCCTACCTAGTCGCCCAGATCATAATGGTGCTCGGCCTCGGGATCGTGCTCGTGCTCCCGGTGGTCCTCGCTTCGTCGCTCGCCGGCGCGGCCGTCGCGGTGGTTCTCGGCCTGCTCGCGACCGTGGCGTTCGTCTACGTCATGGTGAAGGTGTCGCTCGTTTCGCCCGAAATGGTGATCGGCTCCAACCTCAATCCGATCGCCGCACTGCGTAATTCGTGGCGCCTGACCAAGGGCAACAGCCTGCGCCTGTTCGCCTTCTACCTGCTGCTCCTGATCGGCGTGATCGTGATCGCGGCGGTGATCGGGATGGTGTCCGGGCTGTTCGTGGCGCTGCTCGGCCAGAACGCCGCCGGACTGCTGGTCGGTGGCGCGCTCAACGGGGTGCTGGCGGCGATCTGGAGCGTGCTGATCGTATGCGTGATCGCTGCCGTCTACAAGCAGCTCGCCGGCCCCTCGACCGCGGCGGTCAGCGAAACGTTCGAGTAAGCGAAAGTTCGGGGGCGGCCGGGCGAAAGCCTAGGCTGCCTCGTCCTTCCAGCCCCAGAAGAGCTGGCAGGGCAGCACGTTCCACAACTCGAACCCCTGCTCGATCCGCGCGAAGTGCTTCGCCATGAAATCGCGCGCCGCAGTACTGAACTGATAGACGAGAAACGCCCCGCCCGGCCGCAGCACGTCATGCGTGGCTTCGGCGATGGCCGGACCGACCCCGTCGGGAAGGGTCGAGAACGGCAGGCCCGAGAGCACATAGTCCGCCTCTTCATATCCGATCGCGCGGACGATCTCCTGCACGTCGGCCGCCGAGCCGTGGACCGCGACGAAGCGACCGTCTGTGATCGTGCGCTTGAGATAGTCGATGTAGAGCGGGTTGGTGTCGATCACGAGCAGCTTGCCGTCGCGCGGCAGCCGTTCGAGCACCGGGCGACAGAAGGTGCCGACGCCGGGGCCGTACTCCACGAACAGCTTGCACTCGTCCCAGTTCACCGGCTCCAGCATCTTTCGGATCGTGAAGCGCGACGAGGGGATGATCGAACCGACCATTTTGGGATGTTCGACGAAACCGCGGAAGAATACGCCCCACTGCCCGAACATCCGACCGATGCGATCGCGGAGCGCGGGCTGCGGCGTTACCGCCAAGTCATTCGATTGCGACAAGAAAATACGCCTCGTTGATTGGGCCTCCGGCATCAGGATGCCGCATCGGCAGGGCGTTCGCAAATCCGCGGGCGTATTGCAAGCGTCCCGCGGCAAGCCTAGCGACTGGCGCGATGGCCGAAGTCGATCCTCACGAAGCGCCCCCGGCGGCTCGGATAGCCGCACCGCATCGCATCTCGCGCGAGCGCATGTCGCTGTTGTTCATGGTCATGCTGGTCACCGCGGCGGGCAATACTGCGATGCAATCGGTCATGCCATCGGTCGGCACGGCGCTGGGCGTGGCCGATGTCTGGATCTCGATCGCCTACACCTGGTCGGCCCTGCTGTGGGTGGTCTGTGCCCCGCTGTGGGCGCGGCGTTCCGACCGGCGCGGTCGCAAGGCGATGATGGCGATCGGCCTCGGCGGCTTCATCGCTTCGTTCGCACTCTGCGGCCTGGTGCTGATGTTCGGGCTGGCAGGGGCGATCTCGGCGACGGCCACGCTGATCTTCTTCGCCGCAGCGCGCAGCCTCTACGGCGGGTTCGGATCGGCCGCCCCGCCCGCCGTCCAGGCCTATGTCGCGAGCCGCACGCCGCGTGCCGAGCGGACCCAGGCGATGGCCCTGATCGCGTCCAGCTTCGGCCTGGGTACGGTGATCGGCCCTGCCCTCGCACCGCTGCTCATCTTCCCCGCGACCGGGCTCGTCGGACCGTTCTTCGCCTTCGCTCTGGTCGGCGTGATCGTGCTCGTCGCGCTGCGATTGCGCCTGCCGAACGACGACCCCACTTTCGCCGCGCGAGGCGACGTGGTCGCGGCACCCTTCAGCGCCAATTCCAATCCCAGCGTCGAGCGCGAGGAAGAGGATGGCTTCGCCACCGACCCGCAAGCCATCCCCGATCTTTCATGGCGCGACCGGCGGCTGCGCCCGTGGCTCGTAGCGGGCCTTCTCGGCGGACACGCACAAGCTGCGACGCTCGGGATCATCGGCTTCTTCATTCTCGATCGCCTGGGACTGCGCGACGATCCGTCGGCAGGGACCGGGCCCATCGGGCTGATCCTGATGTGCGGCGCTATCGCGACGCTGCTTGCGCAGTGGGGGTTGATCCCCCTGCTCAGGCTCGGCCCGCGTGCCTCGACCCTGTGGGGTATGGCGCTGGCGATCGTCGGCGTGATCGGCTTCTCGGTGGCGCAGAACCTGCATTCGATCGCATTGGGTTTCGCGATCGCCTCGCTCGGCTTCGGGCTCTACCGGCCGGGGTTCACGGCGGGGGCGTCGCTCGCAGTGACACGGCGCGAGCAAGGGCAGATCGGCGGCATAGTCGCCTCAGTCAACGGCGCGGCCTATATCGTCGCTCCGGCCGCCGGGGTCTGGCTCTACGGACACCACGAGGCGATCGGCTTCGTGACGATCAGCCTCCTATGCGCGGCGGTGTTCGTACTCGGCTGGCGCTCGCTGCAGGCCGACGAAGTGCTCGAAGGGCGCGAACCCGACGACGAGTGAACCTGGGCGTGGCGCTACAGGATATCCTCGATGCGTTCGGGCGGGCGGCACAGTCGAACCCCTTTTTCCGTCTCGACCAGCGGGCGTTCGATCAGTTTCGGATCGGCGGTCATCGCATCGAGCACGGTATCGTCGTCCGCCCCGGTCAGCCCGCGTTCCTTCGCGTCGGTACCTTGCCTGCGGACGCCTTCGCGCGGCGCCATTCCGGCATCGCGATAGAGCTGCGCCAGCTTGTCGCGGCTCGGCGGGTGCTTGAGGTACTGGACGACTTCAAGCTCCACGTCATCGCGCGCCCGCAGCGTCTCGAGCGCGGCGCGCGACTTGCTGCAGTTGGGGTTGTGCCAGATCGTCGCCTTCATCGCCTGTCTCCTTGCGAGCGGCGGTTAGCGAGGTCGAAAGGCTATTGCGAGTCCCCGTCGGGCACAGCCATCGCGGGGACCTCCTCCGCAGCGTCCTCGGCGCTGATGCCGGGCGCGGGCGCGGCGCTGATGCGCTCCACGCGGCGGGCGACGCGGCCCGCGCGCTGGATCGCGCGGACCAGCCGCGGATAGACGCCGCAGCGGCACAAGTTGGGGATCGCCGCCTTGATGTCGTCTTCGGACGGATCGGGATTGCGCTGGATCAGAGCGGCGGCGCCCATCGCGATACCGGGGGTGCAGAAGCCGCACTGAATCGCCTGTTCGGCCACCAGCGCCTGCTGCACAGGGTGCGAACGATCGCGGCTCAGCCCCTCGATCGTGGTGACGAACCGCCCCTCCGCCTCCGCGAGCGTGATGAGGCAGGACCGCAAGGCCTCGCCGTCGACGATCACCATGCAGGCACCGCAGTCACCCACGCCGCAGCCGTACTTCGTGCCGGTGAGATTGGCCGCATCGCGCAGCGCCCATAGCAACGGGGTCTGCGGGTCCATCGCGAACTCGACCGGCCGGTCGTTGAGGATCAGTGCGGGCATCGCGCGGGCTATCGCACGGTGGGCGTGCACGGCACAAGGTTCGCGCTTTGCATGGGCGATTCCCCCCGCTATCGGCAGGCCATGAGCGAGGGGGCCAAGCTGACGCGCGGATCGATCCGCGGCCATCTCGTGACCCAGACACTGCCGATGATCGTGGGCGTGGCGGCGATCATGTCTGTCGGGCTGGTCGACGCCTATTTCATCGGAAAACTGGGCAGCGCGGAGCTCGCCGCGGTCGCCTTCGTCTTCCCCGTCACCATTGCGCTTTCCAGCCTCGGCGTGGGGGTAATGGTGGGGATCAACTCGGTGATCGCGCGTGCACTGGGCGAAGGCGACAATGCGCGGGCGGCACGGCGGGCGAACTTCGGCGCGGTCTTCGCCGTCGGGCTCGGCGTGGCGCTGGGCCTTGCCCTCTACCTGCTGCTCGGCCCGCTGTTCCGGCTGTTGCAGGCGCCCGGCGCGCTGCTGCCTCTGATCCGCGAATACATGGCGCCCTTCGCGCTCGGTATGCCTGTGCTCCTTTTGCAGATGGCTCTGAACGGCGTGCTGCGCGGCCAGGGTGAGGCACGCATGACCTCGTACGTCGCTTTCACATATGCGGGCGCGAACTGGGCTCTCGACCCGGTGCTGATCTGGGGCGCCTTCGGCTTCGAGGGCTTTGGCATGGCAGGCGCGGCCTATGCGACGATCGCGGGATACGCGCTGGCGATCTGCATGGCGCTGTGGCTGATCGGGCGCACCGCGCTGCCGATCCGCCCCGGCCTGATCCGCGAGTGCCGCTTCGCCGAATCCGCCAAGGCCATCGCGCGCGTCGCAGGCCCGGCGGCGTTCTCTAACGCGATCAACCCAATCGGCCTCTCGGTGCTGACGGCGTTGCTCGCGTCGCAGGGCGAGGCGGCGGTGGCGGGCTTCGGCGCGGCGGGACGGCTGCAGAGCTTCGCGGTCGTGCCGCTACTCGGTTTATCGGGCTCGATCGGCGCGATCGTGGGTCAGAACTGGGGGGCGGGCCGCGCCGACCGCGCACGGCTAGCGATGCTCGAGGCCGGTGTGTTCTGCGTAGCCTACGGTCTGGTGCTCGCCGTGGTGCTGTTCGCCGCAGGCCAGTGGGTCGCCGGTTTTTTCAGCGACGATCCGGCCGTGATCGCGGAGTTCGACAGCTACCTGCGGATTTCGGCGTGGGGCTATGCCGGGTTCGGGCTGCTGATCGTAGCCAACGGCGCGCTCAACGCGGTCGACAAGGCCGGCTGGGCGCTCGGCCAAAGCTTCGCACGCGTGTTCCTCGTCATGCTGCCGTTCGGATGGCTGCTTCGCCCCACTTGGGGCGCAGAGGCGATCTACGCCGCCGAACTCGCGGCCAATGTGGCGGGCGGAGCGATCGCGGCTGTCATCGTCTGGCGCGTACTCCGGCACTTTCCCACGCGCCGCTGATCATTCGTTAACCATCGTTGGCCATACCCGTCGCCGGTATCGAGGGGCGATATCCGGGGGGCATGGAGCTAAATGGACGACCTGCTTGCAGATTTCGTCGCCGAAACGCGCGAGATGCTTCAGGCGATCGAAGGCGAGATCGTCGCGTGGGAAGCCGACCCGGCCGACCGCGCGCGGCTCGATGCCATTTTCCGCTTCGTCCATACGGTGAAGGGCAATTGCGGGTTCTTCGACTTCCCGCGCCTCGAAAAGCTCAGCCACGCCGCCGAAAGCGCGCTCAGCGACGTTCGCGCCGAGCGGCGCCGCGCAAGCAGCGGGCTGGTCACCGCAGTGCTCGCCATCATCGACCGCATAAGCGACATGATCGACGCGATCGATGCCGGGGACGATCTTCCCGAGGGCGGCGACGAAATGCTCGTCACGGCGCTCGAGCCGGGGCGCGACGAACAGGATTCGGAGACGGTCCAGGTCGAAGACCAGGCCGGACCGAGAGCCGCGAGGCCCAGTGGAAACACCCGCTCTATCCGCCTGCCGGTGGAACTACTCGACCGGGTGATGAGCGGCGTGTCGGACATGGTGCTGGCGCGCAACGAGCTTGCCAAGCGGCTGCGCGACAGCGGCGCCGATCCGGCGCTCGAAGGGCCTTTCGTCCGACTCTCCGCGATCCTCGACGGGGTTCGCGAAGGCGCCACGCGGATGCGCATGCAGCGGCTCGAACATCTGTTCAGCGCCCTGCCGCGCATGGCCCGCGACCTTTCCTCCGAGCTCGGCAAGCAGGTCATGATCGACCTTGAGGGCGGCGATGTCGAACTCGATCGCGAGATGATCGAATCGGCACGCGACCCGCTCACCCACATACTACGCAACGCGATCGATCACGGGATCGAGTCCCCCTCGATGCGGCTCGCGGCAGGCAAGCGCGAGATCGGCATGATCGCGGTCTCCGCGCGGCGGACGGGCAACCGCATCACGATCGCCGTGAGCGACGACGGGCGCGGCATCGCGCTCGACCGGTTGCGCGAGAAGGCCGTCGCTGCGGGCGTCGTTGGTGCCGGCGAAGCCGCCGCGATGGACGACGTGCATACGCTTGACCTCATTTTCGCGCCCGGATTCTCGACCGCGGACAAGGTTAGCCAGATATCCGGCCGCGGCGTCGGCATGGACGTAGTGCGCGCCAACATCGAAAAGATCGGCGGTTCGGTCTCAGTCACGAGCGAGGCCGGAAAGGGCACCATCGTTTTCCTCCACCTGCCGCTGACGCTGAGCATCGTCGAGGGGCTGACGGTGACCGTCGGCGAACACACGCTGGGCTTGCCGCGATCCTACATCGTCGAGATCGCGCGGAGCATCTCGCGCTCGATCGAGGTCGACCGGCTCGGCGACGGCATCTTCCTCACCTTTCGCGGCGAACGCGTGCCGTGCCTCGATCTCGCCGAAGTGCTCGGCCTTGGCCGACCGGTGGATCTCGACCGCGCCACGTTCGTCTTCGTGCGGCTGGTGAGCGGTGATCTTTTCGCGCTGGCGGTCGATCACGTGCTCGACAACGAGGATTTCGTGCTCAAACCGCTGCCCCCGGTCCTCGACGATATCGGCCTGTTTGGCGGAACTGCGCTGCTCGACGACGGAAAGCCCATCCTCAAGCTGGACGTGCCTAGCGTGGCCGAGCGCTACGGCCTGGTGAACCACGCCCGCATCCGCACCGCGTTGCAGGAGCCCGCCAACGGCGACATGGCGACTGCCCCGGTAGAGCATGCGGTCGTTTTCTACGATTTCGACGGCCGCAAGCGCGCAATGCGCATGCGACCGATCCGCCATATCCACACGCTGCCGGTGGCCGCGATAGAGCACACCAGCGCGGGTCCGCTCGCTGCGGTCGACGGAAAGATCCTGCCCCTGCTCGGTGCCGAAAATGCGAAGTTCGCAAAGGAAAGTTTCACCGCACTGCGGCTGTGCGACGGGGAAGCCGAACTGCTCTACGCCGTAAGTGCGATCGTCGATACGGTGGCCCTTCCCGGCGCGATTGCTCCGCTTGAGGGCGACGAAACGCTTGAAGGAACCGCGCTGATCGAGGGAGCGATCGTCGGCATCATCGACGGCGACCGGCTGTTCGTCCGCCGGGGCTGCGCTTCGGCACCCGCGCACCGGCCCACGTGCCGCCTGCCCGGTTCCGATCCCTGGACCACGAGTTTCCTCGAGCCGCTGATTCGCTCGGCAGGCTATGAAGTTCTCCAAGCCGGCGACCAGCGTGCCGCCGACGTCTCTGTCGTGCTTGACGCCGATCGCGATTCCGGAACTGCCGCCACGATCGTGCGCCTGCGCTCGCAGCCAGACGACGGCGGCGCGGCCGACAGCATTTACCGCTACGATCGTGAAGCGCTACTTGGCGCGCTCGCCCGCGCGCGTTCGGGAGCATCGCGATGAGCGACCTGCTGTTGCTGACACGCATCGGCGGGCGAGCCGCCGCCTTTCGCGCCCAGGACATCCGCTCGATCATAGAGCTCGGCGCGATAACGCCCGTTCCGCGCGCGCCGCACCACGTCGCCGGCCTCGCCGCGCTGCGGAGCCGTGCAATGACTGTGCTCGACGCCCGCCGGGCACTCGGGATCACCGGCGAAGTCGCCGAAACTGACGAACGCGCGGCCGTGGTCGAGGTCGCGGGCCACGCCTACGCGCTGCTGGTCGACCGGGTGAACGACGTGGTGACTGCGCTCGGCGAGCCCGCTGCGGCGCCCGCCACGCTGGGGCCCGAGTGGACTCGTGTAGCGCTGGGAATGATCGAAACGACCGCAGGCCCCGCAATCCTGATCGACGTTGTCGGTCTGGTGAACGGGCCCAATCGCGCGGCAGCTTAAAAGATTGGTTACCCCGAGAGGCTAACCGGGACGGAAACTGAGGGATCGCAAAAAATGAAAAACTGCCTGATCGTCGACGATTCGCGGGTCATCCGCAAGGTTTCGCGCCACATCCTCGAATCGCTCGGGTTCGCCGTGGAAGAAGCCGAGAACGGCGAGATGGGCATCGCGCAGTGCGAAAAGAATATGCCCGACCTGGTCCTGCTCGACTGGAACATGCCGGTGATGACCGGAATCGAATTCATCACCCACTTGCGCCGCATGCCGGGCGGCGACGGCCCGAAGGTCGTGTTCTGCACAACCGAGAACGACGTGGCGCACATCCGCGAGGCCATCGGCGCCGGTGCCGACGAGTATGTGATGAAGCCGTTCGACCACGAAACCCTGCAAATCAAGCTCCAGCTCGTCGGCATGGCCTGAGGCCAGGCCGATGGGCTCCGAAAGTACCATCGCCCCCAGCGGAGCCGAAAGCTACCCGACGGGACACAGCCCGATACGGGTTATGATCGTCGACGATTCGTTGACCGTGCGCGCGGTCCTATCCAGAATCATCGCGCCCGAGCCCGACATGGTGATCGTTGGCAAGACGGGGAGCGCGGAGAACGCCCTCGCCGATCTTGCGCGCGCACCGGCGGACGTCGTGCTGCTCGACCTCGAGATGCCCGGCATGGGCGGTCTCGACGCCCTGCCCCGCATTCTCGCAGCAAACGGTGCTAGCCAGATCCTGGTCGTTTCATCGCTCACCGAAGCCGGGGCCGAGCACACGCTGGCCGCCCTCTCGACCGGCGCGGCCGACACGATGCTCAAGCCTCGCAGCGGCGAGTTCGATCAGGCCTATCGCACCGCGCTGCTCCAGCGCATCCGCGCGCTCGGCCGACGCAGCCGGTGCGAGGCAGGAATGCTTCCGCCTGACGAGAAACCTCCGCTCAGGGCGCGCAACAACTTCAATCTCCCGCTCGAACTCGTCGGCGTCGGCGCATCTACGGGAGGGATCCATGCCCTCTGCGTGCTGCTTCGCCATCTACCGAGGCAAGTCGATGCGCCGATCCTCGTGACCCAGCACCTGCCCGCAAGCTTCATGCAGGTCTTCGCGCGCCAGTTGGAATTGGCGAGCGGACGCGCCGCAGTGGTGGTCGACGACCGCACGCCGGTGGAACCCGGACGGATCCACATCGCACCGGGGCACGGCCACATGATCCTGCGCAGCGAAGGCGGACGGATCGTTGCCCGTACCGCAGCCTTCAAGGTGGCGAGCGGGTGCATGCCCTCGGTCGACCCGATGTTCGAGAGCATGGCCGATACTGTCGGTCCCGGCGCGCTTGGCGTCGTCCTCTCGGGCATGGGGCGAGACGGCTCGCTCGGCGCGGAAAAGCTCGTCCAGGCCGGAGGCAACCTCGTCGCGCAGGACGAGGTCAGTTCGTCGGTCTGGGGCATGCCGCGCGCAATCGTCGAAGCGGGGCTCGCTTCCGCGGTCCTGCGACCGGAGAACATCGCGCTGCGCATCGCGGCTCACGCGGGAGAAGCGGCATGGAAGTGACGCAGATCTCGCACAAGATCATCGCCGACCTGCTGTGCCAGCGAACCGGGCAGCAGCTTACCGAAGGCCGCGTGTGGCGTATCGGCAGCGCGCTCGCCGGGCTGTTCCGCGAGCACGGCATCGACAACGCCGACCAGCTCGTGTGCCTCCTCGCCGCTCAGCAAACGGACGAACTGTCGCGGCGCGTCGTCGAATCGCTGCTCAACAACGAGACCTACTTCTTCCGCGACATCCAGCTGTTCCAGCAATTGTCCGAGACGGTCCTGCCGGACCTCGCCGTCAAGCGGGCGAACACGCGGCGACTGTCGATCTGGTCGGCAGGCTGTTCGACCGGCCAGGAAGCGTTGTCGCTCTCGATGCTCTTCACCGACAGGCCGGACCTCTGGCGCGGATGGACGATCGACATCCTCGGGACCGATGTCTCGACCCAGGCGATCGCGGCCGCGCGCCGCGCCTGTTACAGCCAATTCGAGATTCAGCGCGGGCTGGGCGTGGCACAGATGCTGCGCCATTTCCGCGAGAGCCCGCGCGGTTGGGAACCGGACCCTGCGCTGCTGACGCCGATCCGCTATCGCGTCGGGAACATTCTCGACTCGCAGGCCCGGCCGGAACGCTTCGACCTCGTCCTGTGCCGCAATGTCCTGCTCTATTTCGACGAGACGACGAAGGAACGCGCCTTCGGGCGACTGGCATCGAGCCTGCGGGAAGATGGCTGGCTCATGCTCGGCGCGGGAGAGACCGTGACGGGCAGGACCGGGAGCTTCGCACCGGCCACCGGGGTGCAGGGGCTCTACAAGCGGACCGGCGGCCGTGCCATCGGCGTCGGCGGCACGGAAGCGGGTACACCGCTTGCACGGTGAATCGCAACTTTACGCTTCTTTAGTGGGAAGTGCCTATCGCCGCTGCAACAAAGGGTGCAGGGGTCCGGGCGGGTGACGTTAGAGGCAGAAAAGAACAGCTTCGCGCCGCGCCTGCTCGTCGTCGCACCGCTTGTCGTCCTCACGGTGATCTTCGCGACCATTTCCGTCGCCCTGCTGCTGAGCGACGAGTTCGCCCTCGCGGAGGTTTCGCCACTGATCCTCGGCGGCGTTGCGATCTATGCCATAGCTGTCGTGCTTCTTCTGCGGTTCGGCTTCGCCCATGTCGCCCGGCTCGAGCGGCTCGGCATGACCGACAGTCTGAGCCAGCTGCCAAACCGTCGCGCGCTCCACCTCAACGCGTGCCACGGCGCGCGCACCGGACAGGAAATGGCGGTCGCGCTGATCGATCTCGACGGATTCAAGATGATCAACGATCTCTACGGCCATGCGGTCGGCGACAGGTTGATCAAGGAGATCGCGCGGGTCCTGCGCCGGCTGTGCGGCAACGAAGCAGTAAGTTACCGCCTCGGCGGCGACGAATTTGCCGTGAGCATGGTCGGCCCGCTGGCTGGAACCCTGCTCGAAGGCGTCTGCCGCGGCCTGCTCGACACGCTGAGCCACCCGATCGCGATCGAAGACCGCCGCATCCCCATCGGGGCAAGCGTCGGGCTGGCGCGCTGCCAGGCGGGCGAGGAAATGGATTCCTCCGAACTCCTGCGCCGCGCGGACGTCGCGATGTATGTTTCCAAGCGGGGCGGCAAGATGCGCTGCACCTGGTTCAAGAGCGAGTTCGATCGCAGCCTCGAGGCCCTTCGCGATCTCGACAATGAACTGCGCACCGCGCTGCTGAACGACGAATTCCGGGTTCATTACCAGCCCCTCGTTGACGCCAAGACTCGCAAAATCGTCGCCGTAGAATCGCTGCTGCGTTGGGACCGGCCCGATGGTGCCGACGTCGGCCCCAACGTCTTCATCCCGGTGGCCGAGGAATCGGGTCTGATAAATGCGATCGGCCTCTGGGTCCTGCGACGCGCCTGCACCGACGCGTTGCCCTGGGGCATCAAGCTTTCGGTCAATATCTCGGCCGCGCAGCTGCGCAACCCCGAATTCCCCTTCCAGCTCGGCCAGATTCTCGAGGAGACCGGGCTTTCGCCCGATCGCCTCGAGCTGGAGATCACCGAGACCTGCCTCGTGCTCGACCCGATGGTTGCCGAGCGCAGCCTCGACCTTATCCGCGGGCTCGGGGTCGACGTGGTGCTCGACGATTTCGGCACCGGCTATGCCTCGATCGGCTTCCTGCGACAGTTCCGCTTCGAGAAGCTCAAGCTCGACCGGTCGCTGGTGGTCGATTCCGCGATAGACGAAAGCTCGCGCGCGATGATGCTGTCGAGCATCTCGATGGCGCGCGCCCTCAAGATGCGGGTCACCGCCGAGGGCGTGGAAACCGAAGCGCAGGCGGCGATGGTGCGCAGCGCTGGATGCGATCACATCCAGGGCTGGCTCTACTTCGCGCCCATGCCGTGCGACGAGATCGCCCAGCACCTTCCGGTGTCAATGCCCGTTAAGCGCGGAGCCCATTCCGAAAGCCGGGGGAGGAAAGTAGCGTGAACGCTCAGACTACGATCGTCGTACCCGACGATATGCACGACGAGATCGAACGGGTCGAACTGTCCGGCACCACCGCCAGTGCCTCGGGCTCCGCGCTCGTGCGACACTTCAACGACCAGTCGCTCGCGCGCAAGGTGACGATGCTTGGCGGCATGCCGCTCGCCGCAATCGTGCTGGTCTCGATGCTCGCATGGATCGGTCTCGATGCACCCGACGCGCAGAGCGTCGCGGCGCTGCGCTGGGCGATCGCCGGAATCACCGCGATCGCGCTGTTTCTCGGCGTCGGCGCGATCCGCGCGGTGCTCCTCGACACCTCGGGTCAGCTCGAGAAGCTCGCCGAAGACATGACCGCGCTTGCCGCCGGCCATCGCGATTTCACGATCGCCGGGCTCGAGCGCCGCGACGAGATCGGGGAGATCGCACGTTCGTTCCAGGTTTTCCTCAAGTCCGGCCACAAGCTCGACGAATTGTTCGCCAACCGCCGCGCCGAGCGCGAGAAGCGCGAGAAGGAAATGCGCGCCTTCGTGCGGACCTTCGAAAGCAGCGTCGCCGACGTCGTCTCAGGGGTGGGGTCCGCCTCGGCCCAGTTGCAGGCGACCGCCAGCTCGATGGCGACCGCCGCGGAACAGGGGGCGGCGCAGACCCAGCGCGTGGCGCAGGCCATGGTCGAGGCCTCGTCGGGCGTCACCGCCGCAGCCGCCGCATCCGACGAATTCGCGATGTCGATCGGCGAGATCAGCCGCCAGGCCGCGCAGTCGGCCGAGCTCGCCCGCCAAGCGACCGATTCCACGCAGCAGGCCAACGACACGATCTCCGCGCTGTCCGCAACGGCGGAACAGATCGGCCACGTGGTCGAACTGATCTCCACCATCGCCCAGCGGACCAACCTGCTCGCGCTCAACGCCTCGATCGAGGCCGCCCGCGGCGGCGAGGCGGGGCGCGGCTTCGCGGTGGTCGCATCGGAGGTCAAGGAACTCGCCTCGCAGACCGGCCGCGCGACCGAGCAGGTGGCCCAGCAGATTCGCGCCATACAGGATTCGACCGGGGCCAGCGTCGGTGCGCTGCGCGCCGTCGCCGAGCAGGTCCAGCAGCTCGAATCGACCGCGGTTTCGATAGCGTCCGCAGTCGATCAGCAGTCCGTGGCGGGACAGGAATTGGCGCGGAACATCGATCTCGCCGCACGCAGCACCGCCGAAGTGCGCTCGAACGTGGAGCAGGTGCGCGAGACCGCGCTCTCGACCGGCGCCGCGGCCTCGCAGGTGCTGAATTCGGCGACCGAGCTGGAGCGGCAGGCGACGACGCTGCGCAGCCAGGTCACCCGCATCATGCAGGTGATCCACAAGCGCGGCTGAGCGCGCAACGCAACGAAATCCACAAGATGGTTGGTGCGTAGCGCCTCGCGACGCTATGCGGGCCCACGTCCGGGTGGAACCGCACCCGCGAGTGGGAGAGACGCAATTGGCCGGTGCAACGCTATCCCGGGTCGGCAAGCGCTTCGGAGCGGCGATACTCTTCGAGGGCCTCGATCTTTCGGTGGGAGACGGCGAATTCGTGGTTCTTGTCGGCCCCTCGGGATGTGGTAAGTCGACGCTGCTGCGGCTGATTGCGGGCCTCGAGCGGCCAGATAGCGGGGAAATTCGCATCGGCGACCGGCGGGTCGACGACCTGCCGCCCGGCGAGCGCGGGGTGGCGATGGTGTTCCAGTCCTATGCACTCTATCCGCAGATGACGGTCGCCCAGAACATCGCCTTCCCGTTGCTGATGGCAGGGCGTTCGCGCACGGCCATCGACGACAGCGTGGCTCAGGCGTGCGAACTGCTCGGTCTGGCCGAACTGATGGACCGCAAGCCGGGTGAATTGTCGGGCGGCCAGCGCCAACGTGTGGCGATCGGACGGGCGATCGTGCGCGAGCCGCGCCTGTTCCTGTTCGACGAACCTCTGTCCAATCTCGATGCCGGGCTGCGCGCACAGATGCGGCGAGAATTCGCCGACCTGCACGCGCGGCTGCGTGCGCCGACGATCTACGTCACGCACGATCAGGCCGAGGCGATGGCGCTGGCCGACCGCATCGTGCTGATGCGCGAGGGCAAGATCGAACAGCAGGGCACGCCCGAGGATCTTTACCATCGCCCGGCGACACTGTTCGCCGCGGAGTTCTTCGGCCAGCCGCCGATCAACACGCTGGCGGGCACGATCGTGCGCGCCGATGCCGCCGCCACCGAGATCGCCATCGACCAGGCGGGTGGCGAGCGGCTGGCGCTCGGCCCGCTCGAACACCCACTGCAGGAAGGCTCCCCGGTGACCGTCGGTATACGCCCGGAGGCGCTGACCGCGGTGGCCGGCGAAGGTCGGATCGCACTCGCGCCGCGCCGGGCCGCGTTCGTCGAATGGTTCGGCGGGGAACGGCACGTTCGCCTCGGCCAGGGCACGGCGGCGCTCGTCTGGCGGACCTCGGGCGATGCAGCAATCGCGGTCGGCGACACCATCTCGCTCCACGCGCCCGCGGGCGCGCTGCACCTGTTCGAAAGCGCCGGATCGGCACTCGCGTTCGCGCCATTGCCGAACGTGTGAAAACGGTTACATTGATTTGCGGAAGAGGGGACCGATGGTCACGATTCGAGATGTGGCGAAGGAAGCGGGCGTTTCTGTCGCGACGGTCTCCCGCGCGCTGAACGGACGCACCAACGTCACCAAGGCAACCCGCGAGGCGATCGAAGCGGCGGCCAAGTCGCTGAATTTCGTGCCCCATTCGGGCGCACGCAGCCTCACCATCCGCCAGACCGATACGATCGGGGTGATCCTGCCCGACCTGTTCGGCGAATTCTTCTCCGAGATCATTCGCGGGATCGACCACATTGCCCATGGCGCGGGCAAGCACCTGCTGCTCGGCAACATGCACGGCAGTTCGCACGAGACGACCAGTGCGATCCGGGCGATGCGCGGCCGTGTGGACGGGCTCCTGCTGATGCCGCCCGATTCCACCGACGAGCTGCTGTCCGAACATCTCGACCCCGGCATGCCCACGGTGCTGCTCAACGCGCAGGCGGGCGAGAGCGACGTGCCCTTCGTCGCGGTGGACAACTACAGCGGCGCGCGCGCCATCACCGAGCACTTGATCGCGAAGGGCGGCCGCCGGATCGTCCACATCGCTGGACCCAAGCACAATCGCGACGCCCGCGAGCGCCTGCGCGGTTTCACCGACGCCATGCGGGAAAAGCTCGGCGAAACCCATCCGGTCGTCCTGCCGGGGGACTTCACGGAAAGCGCCGGGCAGGAAGCGGCCCGCCTGCTCATTGCCGGACAGGTTCCCGCCGACGCCGTCTTCGCCGCCAACGACGTCATGGCGGTTGGCCTCATGTCGGTGCTGGAGGAAGCCGGCGTCTCGGTCGGCAAGGACAGGCTCGTCGCCGGTTTCGACGACATCCCGCTTGCTCGCCACGTGACCCCCAAGCTAACGACGATGCAGTCGAACATGGCGCAGCTCGGCTCGACTGCGGCGATGCTTCTGTTGCGGATGCTGCGCGGCGAGCGGCTGGGGATGGAGCACGGCGTCGTGCTCTCGCCGACGCTGGCGGAGCGTCGCTCGACCGGCGGCGCGGACCTGACCGGAGGCGGTACGCGCGAGGTCGCCCGAACGGTCGCCGCGAATTGACGGCCGGCCGCTTCTCGCGGCGCGCGTTCATCGCGGCGGGGCTGACCGGTTCGGCGGCGATCGCGCTGGGCGGCTGCAATCGCGCCGGCGATCGCGATACCCTGAAGATCTGGGCCATCGGAAACGAGGCTACAGCCCTGCCCGCGCTTCTTCGCGAACAGTCGATCGCCGGTGTCGAAGTCCAGGCCCTACCCTGGTCGGGCGCACACCAGAAGCTGCTGACCGGCTATGTCGGCCAATCGCTGCCCGATCTGGCGCAAGTCGGCAACAGCTGGCTGGCGGAGCTCGAAGCGCTGGGAGCAATCGAGCCCGTGCCCCCTGAACTCGCGATCGGGCGCGACCAGTTTGGGGCCGTGCTCGAAAGCAACCGGATCGCGGGCCGCCTCGTCGCCGCACCTTGGTATGTCGACACACGCGTACAGTTCTATCGCAAGGACCTGTTTGCCCACGCCGGTCATGCCAGCCCGCCGCTCGAGTGGTCGGAATGGAAGGCGGCGCTCGCCACGATCAGCCGCCAGGGCGGCGAGGACAGGTTCGGCGTGCTGCTGCCGCTGGACGAGTTCGAACACCTGCAGGGCTTCGCGCTTTCGGCAGGCGCGCGCTTCCTCGATCGCGACGGCGTTCGCGGCGATTTCGATTCGCCCGAATTTCTCGCGGCGCTGGAGTTCTACAAGTCGCTGTTCGACGAGCGACTTGCCCCCGTCGTCACCGGCGCGCAGATCGCCAACCGGTGGTCGGATTTCGCACGCGGATGGTACGCGACATACCCTTCGGGCCCGTGGATGATCGGCGAGATGCGAAGCCGCCTTCCGCCCGAACTGCAGGACAGCTGGGGAACGGCGCCCAATCCCGGCCCCGACGGCGCGGGCGCGGCGGCGCCGGGCGGGTCGAGCTTGGTCGTCTTCGCACGCAGCTCTCGCAAGGCCGAGGCATGGAACGTCGTCAGCCGCCTCATTGGGCGCGATGCGCAACTCGCGCTCCATCGCGCTACTGGCGACCTTCCGGCGCGACGGTCGGTATGGAGCGCGACCGAGCTGGCGCAGGATTCGGTCGTGGCACCGTTCGCCCGGCAGCTCGAACTTGCGCGGCCCCTCCCCAAGATTCCCGAATGGGAACGCGTCGTCACCGAAATGCAGGTCATCGCCGACCGCATGGTGCGCGGAGAATTCTCCGTGCGCGAGGCGGCGCGCGAAATGAACCGGCGCATCGACGATGTCCTCGCCAAGCGGCGCTGGATGCTCGAACGGGGAAGCGCGTCATGACTTCCACAGGAACCCGGGCCGAACGGCGCGCCGGCTGGCTCTTCAGCTTGCCTGCCCTGCTTGCGATCGCGCTGTTCTTCGTTCTGCCGACTGTCGCGTCGCTCGCGCTCAGCCTGACCGACTTCGATATCTACGCGCTGGCGGATATCGGCAACCTGCGTTTCGTCGGCCTCGCCAATTATTCTGCCTTGGTCGGCGATCCGCTGTTCTGGACCGCGCTCGGCAACACGCTGTGTTTCGTCGCGCTCGGCGTGCCGCTGGTTCTGGCGGTCTCGCTGTTCGCGGCAATCCTGGTGAACGAGCGCACAGTCGCATGGCGTCCGGTCTGGCGGGTCGCCTTCTTCGCGCCCTACGTCGCGACGCTCGTCGCTACGGCCGTCGTATGGAAGTATCTGTTCAACACCCGCTATGGCCTGGCCAACTACGCGCTTGGCGGGCTCGGGCTGCCGCCGGTCGACTGGCTCGGCGATCCGCGCTGGGCGATCCCCGCGATCACGCTATTCGTGGCTTGGAAGAGCTTCGGTTACGCCATGCTGATCTTCCTCGCCGCGCTGCAGACGGTGCCGCGCGAGCTGGAGGAAGCCGCGCGGATCGACGGAGCCGGCTGGTGGTCGCGGCTTCGCCACGTCACCCTGCCTGCAATCGCGCCTGCCGTCTGGCTGGTTGCGATCTTGACCGTGATTTCCATGTTCCAGCTCTTCGCCGAGCCATATGTGATGACCGAGGGCGGCCCGGCGCAATCGACGATCACCGTGCTCTACCTTATGTTCGACGAAGGCTTCCAGTGGTGGAACCTCGGCATTGGCGCGGCCGTGGCGGTTGTGCTGTTCGCATGCATCCTCGCCGCAGCGCTGCTGCCGGCGCTCGGCCTGCGACTGCTCCGGATACGCAGACCGTGACCGCCGGCCGCCTCATGACCGTGCTCGCCGCGCTGTTCGCGGCGCTGACGATGGCGCCGTTGCTGTGGATGGTGTCGGTCAGCCTGATGCAGCCCGGAACGGCCGGGCAGTTTCCTCCGCCGCTGATTCCCTCCGATCCGACGCTTGCGAACTACAGGAAGCTCTTCGCGACGCAGGGCATGGGCGCGTTCCTGCTCAACAGCCTGCTAATCTCGACGCTGGCGACGCTTCTCGCGCTGCTATTCACCCTCCCCGCAGGATATGCGTTCGCCAAGCTGCGCTACCCCGGCCGCAAGGCGACGGTGAAGGTGCTCCTCGCACTTTTGCTGGTCCCCGGCCAGATCGGGATGCTGCCATTGTTCCTCGAGCTGAAGGCGCTGGGGATGGTCAATTCCTATGCCGGAGTGATGGTGCCCTGGCTGGCCGGGATCGTCGGCATTTTCCTTGTCCGGCAATACGCGTTGGCGATCCCCGAAGAGCTGCTCGAGGCGGCGCGGATCGACGGCGCGAGCGAGTGGGACATCTTCCGACACGTCGTGCTCCCGATCCTGCGCCCCGCCGTTGCGACGCTGGCGCTGTTCGTGTTCCTCGGCAGCTGGAACGACTTCATGTGGCCGCTGATCGTGCTCTCCGATCAGGACCTCTACACCCTGCCCGTCGCACTCGCCTCGCTGGGCCGCGAGCGCGCGCAGGATATCGAGTTGATGATGGCGGGTTCGGTCGTGACCACCGTGCCCGTGCTGATCCTGTTCCTGGCGCTCCAGCGCCAATTCATCGGCGGCCTGCTCGCCGGAAGTATCAAAGGATAATGATGAAAAGACTGCTACCTCTCACCCTGCTCCTCTCCGCCTGCGCCGGCCCCGGCGCGATCGCGTCGACCCCGCCCGAACCCGGCCAGCGCCCGCAAGCGCCCGTTGCCGAGGGCGGATACGAGTACCAACTCCACATTCCGACGGGGGCAAGGGGCGAACAAGACTGGCCGCTGCTGATCTTCCTCCACGGTTCGGGCGAGCGCGGGAGCGACATCGTCAAGGTCAAGGTCCACGGCCCGCCCAAGGTCGCCGACCGCGATCCGGCCTTCCCCTTCATCCTCGTCTCTCCGCAGCTGCCCGAAGGCGAGGACTGGGACCTCGCCAAGCTCGACGCGATCGTCGATCGCGCGATGGAAGCGCTGCCGGTCGATCCGGCGCGCGTCTATCTCACCGGGCTCAGCCGCGGCGGGCACGCCACCTGGCGCTGGGCGGCCGAGGAGCCGACCCGCTTCGCCGCCATCGCTCCGGTCGCGGGTCGCGGCAATCCCGGCACCGCGTGCCGCTTGATGGACCTGCCCGTCTGGGCCTTCCACGGCGACCGTGACGACGTCGTCCTGCCCGAAGGCAGCTTCGCGATGTCGCGTGCGATCCGCGCGTGCGGCGGCCGTCAGGCGCGCCTCTCCATCTATCCCGATCTCGGCCACAACGCGTGGGACCCGGCCTACGACGATCCCGTGCTCTACGAGTGGTTCCTTTCGCACAGCCTCGAAGGACAGGGTCAATGAGTGGCTTTCCCGATGATTTCTTGTGGGGCGCGGCAACCGCGGCTTACCAGATCGAAGGCTCGCCGCTGGCGGACGGCGCGGGCACCAGCATCTGGCACCGCTTCACCCACGATCCGCGGCTGATGATCGCGACCGGTGACACCGGCGACGTCGCGTGCGACCACTACAACCGTATGGAGAGCGACGTCGAGCTGATGAAGAGCCTCGGCCTCCAGGCCTATCGCTTCAGCATTTCGTGGAGCCGCGTGCTGCCCGACGGCACCGGGCGGGTGAATGAAGCCGGGCTCGACTTCTACCGCCGCCTGGTCGATCGCCTTCTCGAAGCCGGGATCGAGCCGCTCGCGACGCTCTACCACTGGGATCTGCCGGCCGCGCTCGACGACCGCGGCGGCTGGCTCAATCGCGAGAGCGCGGAATGGTTTGCGGAGTACGCCGGCGTCATGTTCCGGGCGCTCGACGGCAAGGTGAAGAAATGGGCCACGCTTAACGAGCCTTGGGTGGTCGCCGACGGCGGGTACTTGAACGGCGTGCTCGCGCCCGGTCACCGAAGCATCTTCGAATGCGCGATCGCCAGCCGCAACCTGATGCGTGCGCACGGCCGTGCTGTGCAGGCCTATCGCGAGATCGGGCGGCACGACATTGGGCTCGTGCTCAACATCGAACCCAAATACGCCGCGAGCGAGAGCGACGCCGATCTCGCCGCCACCGCGCGCGCCGACGCCTACATGAACCGGCAATACGCCGACCCGGCACTGCTCGGATCCTGCCCCGGCGAATTGCGCGATATCTACGGCGAGGCCTGGGACGACTGGTCGACCGAGGATCTCGCGCTCGCCTGCCAGCCGCTCGATTTCGTCGGCATCAACTATTACACGCGCAGCGTCGTGCGTGCATCCGACACCGCATGGCCGCTCTACGCTGAACACGTCGTGCAGGAAGGCGCCCAACACACCGAGACCAACTGGGAAGTCTTCCCCGAGGCGATGACGCGCACATTGTTGTGGTTCCGCGAGCGCTACGGCGACCTGCCGATCTACATCATGGAGAACGGCGCGGCCTTCTCCGATCCGGCAACCAGCGACGCCGACGGAATACCCGACGACGACCGCTGCCAGTACTTGTCCGAACACATCGCCGCGGTGCGCGACGCGATCGCCGCCGGGGTCGACATTCGCGGCTACATGGTCTGGTCGCTGTTCGACAACCTCGAGTGGGCGCTGGGCTATGCCAAGCGCTTCGGGATCGTCCACGTCGACTACGACACCCTCGCGCGCACGCCGAAGCATAGCGCGCGGCTCTATCGCCAGATCATCGAAACCAACGGCAAAGACCTGGATCGGGAGGCCGCATGACCCGCTTTTTCGCTCTTCTCGCCGCGCTGCTGCTAGCCGCGTGCACGCATGTCCCGCCATCGCCGCATACGAGCGCCGGCCCGATCCGCGCGATGACGTTCAACATCCGGCTCGACATTGCTTCCGACGGCGCGAACGCCTGGCCGCACCGCAGGCAGATGGTCGCCGCGCTGATCCGCCACGAAGCGCCAGATCTGCTCGGCACGCAGGAAGTGATCGTCCACCAGAAGGAATATCTCGAGGCCCAATTCCCCGACTACACCTTCGTCGGGGTGGGGCGCGACGACGGCGAGAAAGCGGGCGAGTTCTCGCCGCTGGCGTGGCGCAACGACCGGTTCGAGATGCTCGATTCGGGCACCTTCTGGCTCTCCCCCACGCCTGAAGTACCGAGCAAGGGGTGGGACGCAGCACTGCCGCGCGTCGCGACCTGGGCCGTGTTGCGTGACCTGCGCAGCGGGCGCATGATCCGCGTGCTCAATACGCATTTCGACCATGTTGGCACGCAGGCCCGCGCCAATGCCGCGCGGATGATCGCTGAATGGGCGGCCGAAGGCGACATGCCGGCGATCGTGATGGGCGACTTCAACGTTCCGACCGGCAGCGAGTCCTACAAGGTTCTCGCCACCACCGCGCAGAGCGGCCTCGCCGATGCGCGTGCGGTCAGCCGCACCCCGCCCTACGGCCCGCCGGGGACCTTCACCGGATTCGACATCACGACCGCGCCCGACACGCCGATCGACCACATCTTCGTGACCCCGGACTTCGCGGTTGACGACTATGCGGTGGTGACCCAGCACTGGGGCGGCAGGCTCCCGTCCGACCACTATCCGGTCGTCGCCGATCTGGAGTTCAAGCCCTGACGCGCATCCTCGCCTGCCTGATCGGCCTGCTCGTGCTTGCCGGGTGCGCCACCGTGCCGCCCGCCCGCGGCGATAGCTTCACCCGCGAGACGGCCCCGCTGACCGAGGGCTGGAGCTTCCGCTACGACGACGCCTGGACGCCCGAGGAAGCGCGCAGTGCCGACGTCGACGCCTGGGAACGGGTCGCCCTGCCCCACACCTGGAACCGGCTCGGCGAGTACCGGCTCGAGCGCACCGCCGCGACCGACAACCGGCAGGGCAAGGGCTGGTATCGCCGCACGATCGACGGGCGCGCGCTCGACCCCGCCCGGCGCCATTTTGCCGAGTTCGATGCGGTGGGCAACGTCGCCGACGTCTGGCTCAACGGACGGCATCTGGCGCGGCACGCGGGCGCCTTCACCCGCTTCCGCGTCGACCTGACCTCGGCGCTCGACTTCGCGGGCGAGAACGTGCTGCTGGTCCGCGCCGACAACAGCGACCCGCAGCCCGGCAGCACGACCCAGCATGTGATCCCGTTGCTCGGCGACTTCTTCATCCATGGCGGCATCTATCGTCCCGCCCGGCTGATCTCCGTCTCGCAGAGCCACATCGACCTCGCCGATTACGGCGGGCCCGGCGTCTATGCGACGCCGCGCGTCCTCGACGATGGAAGCGCCGAAGTCGACGTGACCGTACGCCTCGCGGGTGCGCGCAACGGGCAGGAACTGGGGCTCGCGCTGGCAGACACCGAAGGCGCGCAGGTCGCCGCGCAGCGCATCGTCCTGATCGATGGACAGCAGGAAGCGCGCCTGACGCTGCCGGTGGCCGAGCCGCGCCTGTGGAATGGCCGCGCCGATCCGCATCTCTACCGCCTCGCAGCGACGCTGAGCGAGGGCAATCGCACGCTCGATCGGGTCGATGAACGTATCGGGATCCGCACGATCCGCTTCGATCCGGACGAGGGCTTCTTCCTCAACGGCGAGCATCTGCAGCTGCGCGGCGTTTCGCGCCATCAGGACTATCTCGGACAGGGTTGGGCGCTCTCGCCCCAAGACAACGCGCGCGACATGGCTCTGATCGCCGAGATGGGTGCCAACAGCATTCGCGTGGCGCACTATCCGCAGGCCGAGCAGTGGTTCGACCTCGCCGACCGCTACGGAATGACTGTCTGGGCCGAGGTCCCGTTCGTCAACAAGGTGGGCTTCGACGATTCCCGCGCAGCGCCCGAGCTGGTCGACAATGCGCGCACGCAGATGATCGAGATGATCCGCCAGAACCTCAACAGCCCCGCGATCGTCACCTGGGGCATCGGCAACGAAGTCGACATCGACCTCGCCTTCGGCCGCCTCGGCCCGAAGGCTGATGCACGGCCGTTGCTGCGCGAACTGAACGCACTGTCGCACCGCGCGGATCCGAGCCGCCCGACGGTGATCGCCGACTGCTGCGAGGCGACGCCCGGCGACAAGGCTGACTACCTCCCCGTGCTCAGCGGCGAATCCGACCTGATGGGCTACAACCGTTATTTCGGCTGGTACTACGGGGAAGTCGGCGACCTCGGCCCGCATCTCGACATGCTTCACGCGCGGCATCCGGGGATCCCGCTCTCGGTCAGCGAATACGGTGCGGGCGGCGCGCTGACCCAGCACAGCGACGATCCCGAGGGGCGCCCGACCAACGTGACCGGCCGCCCGCAGCCCGAGGAATTCCAGTCCTGGTGGCACGAGCAGAGCTGGCCGCAGATCCGCGAGCGCGAATACCTGTGGGGTAGCTGGATCTGGAACATGTTCGACTTCTCCAGCCGCATCCGCCGCGAAGGCGATGCGATGGACGTCAACACCAAGGGGCTCGTCAGCTACGACCGGAAGACGAAGAAGGACGCGTTCTTCTACTACAAGGCGCAGTGGAGCGCGGAGCCTGTGGTGCACATAACCAGCCGCCGCTTCGCGCGCCGCACCGATCCGATCACGCGCATCAAGGTCTACAGCAATGCCGAGAGCGTCACGCTGACGCTCAATGGCGAGTCGTTGGGCGACGTGCCCTGCGTCGATCGGGTGTGCACACTGGAAGACGCCCGCCTCGTACCCGGCCGCAACGCTGTTGTCGTCACCGCCACGATCGGGGGCGTAGCCGCCGGCGACGCGGTCCAGTGGATGCTAGTCGAATAGCGAAAGAGATATCGCCTCGCCCATCGCGCGCTGCCCCGCGGCATTGGGATGCAGGTTGTCGCCGACCTGGAGATCGGCGCGCAGACGGTCGGGATCGTTGGGATCAGCCACGATCTTGTCCATGTCGAACACCGCATCGAAAATCCCGGAACTGCGGATCCATGCATTGAGCCGGTCGCGCATTACCTCGCGCTCCGGGCGGTAATAGCCTGCGCCCTCGAACGGAGTGACCGTCATCGCAATCACCGCGATACCGTGCGCCTGCGCGCGCAGGGTCAGCTGGCGATAGGCGTCGATCAGTTCCTCGGCGGTGACGCCGGTATCGCCCGACTTGCCAACATCGTTGATCCCCTCGAGCAGCAGCAGGTGGGTCACGCCCGGCACCGCGAGCACGTCGCGGTCGAACCGGGCTTGCGCGCTTGGTCCGGTGACCGGCGCTACGATGGTGTTGCCGCCGATGCCCTGGTTGACGACCACATGCGGCTTGCCTGCCGCCAGCAGGCGCTGGGCGAGTACGTCGCTCCAGCGGCACGGCGCGGGATCGCCGTGCGGGCAACTGTTGGCATCCGTGATCGAATCGCCGAACGCCACCACCACCGGGCGTTCCTGCGGCCCGAGCACGTCGATACCGGCGAACAGTGGTCGCAAGTTGCGCGTTTCCGCCGCATCCCATTGTCCGGCCCCGGTAAAGTCGCCCGGCGCGGAAATCTCCAGCGGGTCGGCGCGCGCATCGTGGACACCGACGAGCGTCGCCGCCTCGGGCAGATAGAGCGAGAACTCGAGGATTTCGAACGGTTCGACCGCGAGCGGGATTGGATCGCTGACCAGCGGCGCGCCCGCCGCGATCCGCGTGCCGGGCTGTCCGGAGAAGGTCACCGGAACCAGCCGCCCGTCGGCCGTCCGCAAGGTGGCCTTGCCGATCCGCACCGGGCTCGCAGCGAAATCGTTGCCGAGCCATAGCCGGATCGCCGATCCCCCGGCGTTGACGCGAATGCGCGCGCGCAAGGTCCGGTCTTCCACAATGACGACGTCGCTTTCGTTCGGCTGCCACAAGCTCGCGGTGAACGCGCGCGTCCACCCGCCGTCGTTCGCCGCCGCTGGCACCGCGGCCAGT
Organism: uncultured Altererythrobacter sp.; assembly: GCA_946885545.1. The sequence continues at coordinate 8,525 of CAMPGP010000002.1, read as the reverse complement.
ACGAACGCGAGTGCGGCGGCAGCCAGCAGCCTCATTCAGCCTTGTCGAGCCAGCCGCCTTCGAAGCCAAGTCGCTCCAGCCCGCGACGGATATGCGGGTTCTTGCGCATGGTTTCCCAGACTAGGCCGCTGCGGTGGTTCTCCATCATCGCCAGGATCGGGCCCTGGTCGATGCCGAGGTGGTCGCGCGCGATCCAGCCCGTTTGTGCATCCACCGTGCCGCTGCGGCTGCCCGCATCGACGAAGGTGTAGCTCGGGTTGAACGCGTCCTTGAACCCGTATTCGGTGTAGAGCTTGTCGCCGTAGGCTTCGCGCATGTTCATCAGGGCCGGGATAGCGACCTCGGGTGCGAAGGCAACCGAGCCGCCGGCCGCGGTCGGCACGATCGTGCCGTCATCGACCACCCGCACCGCGCTCGCGCCACGGGCGGAATAGCCCATGAACTCGCGCGGCTTGCCGTTGACCACGCGGCCGTTCGCCGCACCTGTCGGTCCGTCGGAGGCGGTCCAGCCCCACATGTCGCCCGAATAGCCGACCCAGTCGTTCGGATTGTCGGCCCCGTAGGCGCGCTGGCTCAGAGTGGCGCGGCGGCTGTTCTCGAAATAGTCGATGCCTTTCCGGCCCATGAATTCGTCGCGAATACCGCGGAAATCGACCCAGACGTGGCTGTACTGGTGGCCGAACAGCGGCTCGAACTGCAGGTGTTCGTAACCGTAGTAGGTGCCCCAGTCCTTCTCGAGGTCGGCCGCCCAGCCGGTGTCCCAAGCCTCCTTCGAGACCGGATGCGTCGGCGACCCTGCCGCGAGGATATAGACCAGCATGCCTTCATTGTAGCCGACCCAGTCGTGGGTGCCGAAATCGCCACCCTCCCCGCGCTCGGGGTACCAGCCCATCGCGATCGCCTTGCCGCTGCCGCCGTTGCCCGAGGGGATGGTGCTGTTCTCGCGCTGCACGAAAGTCCAGTCGACGCGGCCGTAGATCTTCTCAGCAAGGTCGCGGATCTCGGCTTCGACCGCGCTGTCGCCGTCGAAATAACTCTGCGCGAACAGAACCCCGCCGAGCAGCAGCGAGGTGTCGACCGTCGACAGCTCGGTATTGCCGCGACGCGTGCCGTCCTCGTTGTTGAGGAAGTGGTAGAAGAAGCCCTTGTGCCCGGTCATGCCGGTCGGCGCGGGGCCCTGCGGCGCGTTCCAGTAGAATTCGAGGCAGTCGCGCGTACGCTCGGCGGCCTGTTCACGCGTGACGTAGCCGCGTTCGGCGCCGATGCCGAAGGCAGTCAGCGCGAAGCCGGTCGCCGCGATCGAGGAGAACGGGTTGCTCGGCCACCGATCGGGCGCGAGGCAGCGCTCGGTGTCCGTGGTCTCCCAGAAGTAGTCGAACGTGCGGCGCGAGAGGTCGTCGGAAAACTGCGCCTCGGTGAGAGGGGCGAGCGAGGGGCCCTGCCCCTGCCCGGAATGCGAGGTCGGCGCCATCGTGGTGCAAGCGGACAGCGCCAGCGCCGAGAGGGCCAGCGGCGCGAAACGGAGATACATGTTTTGCTCCCGAAGAGTTGGCTGCCCGGGTCCCGCACGGATGACCCGGGCGCCTGGTATTCTACGGCCTCAGAATTCGAACCCGGCCGAAAGCTTGAGCGTGCGGGGCGGGCCGTTGGTGCTCAACGAGCTGAAGTTCCGCTCGCCGGTATCACTGAAGAAGCTGTTGTAGTTTCGATCGTTCAAAGCGTTGATGATGTCTGCACGAACATAAATGCGCGTGTTGTCGTTGATAAACTTCAGCTTCAAGTCTTGCGTAACGGCAAGGTCGAGCTGACGGAATCCCCACCGGTCGCCATTGCCCTCGGTCAGGACCGTGTCGACGACGACGGGCGGCTCTCCCCCAATCGTCCGCACGAAGCGGTTCAAATAGCTCGGTGAGGCAATCTGGAACTTACCCGAAAGGGTGGTTCCGGTAGGCAGATCGACCGCGCCCGCCATCACCAGCCTGTGCCTGCGCAAGCCACTGGAGGTCTTGACCGTGTAGTCTTCCAGAGTCGGGAAATCGAACGAGAAGTATTCGCCGAAGGCCCGGTTCTCGGTTGCATCCGTATAGGTATACGTGGCCGAAATGTTCCATGGCGAAGTGCGAGTGTACCGCTTGACCAACTTCAAGTGAAACGCATCTTCGTCAGTTTTCAGGCCGTTAGTACCGATGATAATCGATCCGAATCCCGGAGGGGTGAAGCCAAAAGGCGAACCCGGAACGGCGGGCGGCGGGGTAAAGAATGTACCATCGGGGCGGCGATTGCCGAGCAGATATGCGAAGCCATCCCGGCTCTTGATATGCCGATAGCCTACTTCCACGTTCAATAAGTTTGTGAGGTCGCTACGCAATCCGAGGCTGAACTGGTCCGAGTAAGGAACCTTCAGGTCGTTATTGATCAGACGGATCCCGCGGCCACCCCCGGCACCGGCACCAGCAAGCAACTGCTGGCGGCCTTCTTCCGTAAGATAGATCGGATCCCACTGGACGCAGGTCGGGCTCGGATTGCAGTCATTTTCCGCATCGCCAGTAATGAACTGGAATGTGCGCGTGCTATATGCATTGATGCTGATTTCCTGCGCAATGAAATCGAACTGGTTGCGATCGTAGGAGCGACCGAACCCACCGAAGAGAACCAGGCGCCCCTGATCCAGGAACTGGTAGCTGAAGCCGACGCGGGGCTGGAACGCGCCGGTGAACGCGCTGCGCTGCGTTCCATCGGTGATGTAGTCGTTGATGTCGTACTCGACACCGGGCTGGTAGATATTCGGATAATTCTCCGGCGACACAGCGTCGACTACATCGGCCGGCGTTACCCAGTCGAGGTAGGACGGGGTCTCCTCGTAGTCCCAACGAATGCCGAGGTTGAGAGTCAGCCGGTCGTTCACGACCCAGTCGTCCTGAATATAGGCACCAAACTGCCAGTTCTTTGAGATTACCGAAGGCGTACCTTCTCCTGTGGCTGCCCCGAACTGCACCTGGTACGGCACAGTCGTGTTGAAGCCACCTTCAGGAAAATTGACATTGTACGAATATTGCGGGTTGAAGAAGTTCTGCTCGACCCGATCCAGGCGGACCCACTTCGATTTTACGCCCGCCTTGATCGTGTGGTTCGAGAAGCCGGTCCAGGTGAAGTCGTTCTGGACGCTGTACCCTTCCTGACCCTTGTCTTGGAAATTGGCGCTACCGCCGACACGGAGAATTTGCGCGCGCGTGAGATTGTTGCCCGTTACGGGGCTTTCTCCGGTAAAGGTGAAAATCTGCCCCGGGATGAAGTTCTGGGGACGGGGCGACCAGAAGGCGCTCTCGTACGTGAACTTGAAATCGTTCACGAAATTGTCGTTGGTGTGCTCCCAACGGAGCAAGCCGCGCTTTTCGTCCACATCCTGGGATGCCGCTGCCTCTTCTGCGGTGCTGCCGCTGCCGAGGAAAACACCAGTTTCGTTGCGATACTTGCCCGAAACCTCGATGAGATCGCGACTGGTGGGCTGGAAACTCAACTTGCCAAAGAAGAGGTCTTCGTTGAACTCGCGCTGAGTCGGGCCGAATAGTCCCTGGAACTCGGACGGAAAATAGCTGACCGGGAAATCCGCACCGGGCTCGATAGTGACCGGCAGCAGGCGACGCTTGCCCTCGTAGGTGCCAAAAAAGAACAGTGTGTCACGGATGATCGGACCGCCCAACGCGCCACCGTACTGAATGTCCTTGGTCTCAGCCTTCTCGCGTCCGCCGAATTTTTCGAGCGGAGTTTCTTCGCGCATGCCCGTGTCGGTATAATCGACGAACGCCGTACCGTGGAACTCGTTGGTGCCGGATTTCGTGCCTGCGGTGATCGCAACCGAACTGACCTGATCGAACTCCGCCTTGTAGTTGGAACTGATCACGCGGTACTCGCCGACCGCCAGCTGGGGGAAAGGATTGCCTTCCGAACTGTCCTGCCCAGTCACCCCGTTTTTCAGGACGTAGTCCTTCTGACCGACACCATCGATGTAGACGTTGACGGTACGGCTGTTCTGCGCACCGCCCTGAATGCGCGACTGGCCGTCTGGATTTTCGAGCACGACGCCCGGCGCGAGGTCGGCGAAGGCGAGGAAGTTACGATTGTTCTGCGGAAGCGTCTCGATCTCGCGCTCGCTGATGTTCGCACCGACTTCGCCACCCTCAAGGCTGCGAATGCGGGCTCCGACAACTACGATTTCATCCCCGCCCGCGACGGGCGCGTCGGCGACAGGTGCAGCGCCAAGATCGAAATCCAGGACGGCACTCTGAGCCACCGTCAGGGTAAACTCGTCGGTGCGGCGAACGCCGTTGGCAGTCGCGACTTCGAGGCGGTAGGTACCTGCTCGAAGCGACGCGAAGTTGTACGCACCGTCGGCCGACACGGAGACCGAGCGGTTGATGCCGGTGTTCACCTCGACTGCGGTAACCTGCGAAATGCCCTCCGCACCGGTAATCCGGCCACGCAGTGAAGCGTTGACTTCCTGAGCATGCGCCGGCGCGACCATCGCCACGGTCATCGCGCCGCCGGCGACGCCGATTGCGAGCGCTGCGGCGAGCTTGCGGCCGAAGCCCGAGCTGCGGGTACGAGAAAGGGTATGCGACATTCGGTTCCTCCCCATGTGCCGGCCGCAGTCTAGGCGCGATCCGACGAGCGTTAATGACAGCCGAGCGCGAGCAGCGGCAGCCGAATCAATGTTTGCAAGGGTCTTGTAACCGGTTTCATATGGCCTGTATAGCCTCCCCACAACGCCGAATCCGGCATAGGTATGCACAACCCGGCTTGCGCAGCAGCGAGCGGGTCCAAGGGGAGAGAACCATGATCAAGTACGCCAACATCCTGCTCGCCAGCGCCGCCGCGCTCGCACTCGCCGGATGCGCGACGGCGCAGGCATCGGCGCCGCAGGCTGCCGCCAGCACGTCGCCCGGCGCAGTTCCGATCGAGCCCGCGCAGCCCGCATGGGCGCAGCGCGACGCCGAGATGGACCGGTTCCTCGACGAGCTGATCGGCAAGATGACGCTGCAAGAGAAGATCGGCCAGCTGACCCTGCTCACCAGCGACTGGGAATCGACCGGCCCAACCATGCGCGACACCTACAAGCAGGACATAGCCGCGGGCCGCGTCGGGTCGATCTTCAACGCCTATACCGCAAAGTACACGCGCGAGCTGCAGGAGGCCGCGGTCGAAGGCACGCGCCTCAAGATCCCGCTCCTGTTCGGCTACGACGTGATCCACGGCCACCGCACGATCTTTCCGATCTCGCTCGGCGAAGCGGCGAGCTGGGACATGGAAGCGATCGAGAAGTCGGCGCGCGTCTCGGCCGCCGAAGCCTCGGCGGAAGGGATCCACTGGACCTTCTCGCCGATGGTCGACGTCGCGCGCGACGCGCGCTGGGGCCGCATTTCCGAAGGCGCGGGCGAGGACGTGTTCCTCGGCAGCAAGGTCGCCCGCGCACGCGTGCGCGGCTATCAGGGCGACGATCTCGGCGCGGTCGACACCGTGCTCGCCACGGCGAAGCACTTCGCTGCCTACGGCGCGGCGCAGGCCGGGCGCGACTATCACACGGTCGACATTTCCGAGCGCACGCTGCGCGACACCTATTTGCCCCCGTTCAAGGCCGCGGTCGACGAGGGCGTCGCCACCTTCATGACCTCGTTCAACGAATACGACGGTGTGCCTGCCAGCGGCAGCAAGTTCCTCCTGACCGACGTGCTGCGCGACGAGTGGGGCTTCGACGGGTTCGTTGTTACAGACTACACCTCGATCAACGAAATGGTCCCGCACGGCTATGCCAAGGATCTGGCGCAGGCGGGCGAGCAGGCGCTCAACGCGGGCGTCGACATGGACATGCAGGGCGCGGTGTTCATGGAAAACATGGCCAAGTCGGTCGAGGAGGGCTGGGTGAGCCAGGCCAATATCGATCGCGCCGTGCGCCGCGTGCTCGAGATGAAGTACCGCCTCGGCCTGTTCGAGGACCCCTATCGCTATTCGGACGAGGCGCGGCAGGAAGCCACGCTCTACAAGCCTGAATTCCTTGAGGCAGCGCGAGATGTCGCGCGCAAGTCGATGGTTCTGCTCAAGAACGAGGGCGACGTGTTGCCGCTCGCAGCGAGCGCGGACCGGATCGCGGTGATCGGCCCGCTCGGCAACAGCAAGACCGACATGATCGGCAGCTGGTCCGCCGCGGGCGACCGCCAGACCCGCCCGGTCACCATCCTTGAAGGCATGCAGGCCCGCGCCGGCGACGGCGTCACGGTGGAATATGCCAAGGGCGCGAGCTACGCGTTCGAGGACGAGGGCAAGACCGACGGCTTCGCGGAAGCGCTGGCGCTGGCGGAAAAGTCCGACGTGATCGTCGCCGCCATGGGCGAGCGCTGGGACATGACCGGCGAAGCCGCCAGCCGCACCTCGCTCGGCCTTCCCGGCAACCAGAAGGCGCTGCTCGAACGCCTCGTTGCTACCGGCAAACCGGTGGTGCTGGTGATGCTGAGCGGCCGGCCCAACTCGATCACCTGGGCCGACGAGAACGTGCCCGCCATCCTGCACGCGTGGTATCCGGGCACGCAGGGCGGCCACGCGGTCGCCGACGTGCTGTTCGGCGACTACAACCCATCGGGCAAGCTGCCGGTGACCTTCCCGCGCAATGTCGGCCAGGTGCCGATCCATTACGACATGAAGAATACGGGCCGACCCTACACGGCCGACAAGCAGGGGCAGAAATATCTGTCCCGCTACCTCAATACGCCGAATTCGCCGCTCTACCCGTTCGGCTATGGGCTCAGCTACACGACCTTCAGCTACTCGCCGATCACGCTCGACCACGCGACGATCCGTCCCGGCGAGACGCTGACTGCATCGGTGACGGTCACCAATAGCGGCCGCCGCGCGGGCGAGGAGGTCGTGCAGCTTTACGTGCGCGACCTGGTGGGATCGGTGACGCGGCCGGTGAAGGAGCTGAAGGGCTTCAAGAAGATCATGCTCCAGCCGGGGCAGACGGAGCGCGTGTCGTTCACCTTGAGCGATCGCGACCTCGCCTTCCACCGGGCCGACATGAGCTACGGGGCCGAACCGGGCGCGTTCAAGATCTTCATCGGCACCTCGTCGGACACCGCGTCCGAAGCCGATTTCAACCTCGCCGAGTAGGACTGGCCATGCGTCTGAAGCGTTTCACGACGATCCTGATGAGCTCGGCGCTCTGGGCGGGCGCCGCCGGGGCGCAGCGGCCGAACATCGTCTACATCATGTCCGACGATCATGCGGTGCAGGCGCTCGGCGCGTACGGACATCAGATCTCGAGGTTCGCGCCGACGCCGAACATCGACCGGATCGCGAAGAACGGCGCGACCTTCACCAACAGCTTCGTCACCAACTCGCTCTGCGGCCCGAGCCGGGCGGCGATGCTCACCGGCAAGTTCGGTCACGTGAACGGCTTCAACCAGAATGGCGAGACGTTCAACGGCCGACAGCCGACCTGGCCGCGCGCGCTGAAGGAAGCGGGCTACCAGACGGCGGTGATCGGCAAATGGCATATCGGCCGCACGCCCGAGGGGCTGGAGTTCGACCATTGGAAGATCCTCGACGACCAGGGCGAATATTATAATCCCGACTTCATCACCGAAGAGGGGATGAAGCGGGAGGAAGGCTACGCGACCGACCTCATCACCCAGCACAGCCTCGACTGGCTGAAGACGAAGCGCGACCCGAACAAGCCGTTCATGCTGATGGTCCACCACAAGGCGCCGCACCGCAACTGGATGCCGGCGCCGCGGCATTTGACCAAGTATCAGGACGTCCGCTTCCCGGTGCCGAGCAGCTATTTCGACGATTATGCGGGGCGGCCGGCGGCGGCGCGGCAGGAGATGAACATCTACCGCGACATGTACGAGGGCCACGACCTCAAGATGACGACGCGGGTCTGCTCGACCGAGCTGCGCTACGATCCGTGGAAGGGCGCGTTCGGCCGGATGACCGAGGAACAGCGCAAGGCCTGGGACGCGGCCTATAAGGCCGGCAACGACGCCATGAACGCGGCCGACATGGGCGAGCGGGAAATGGCGCTGTGGAAATACCAGCGCTACATGCAGCAATATCTGGCTACCCTGGCGTCAGTGGACGAGGGCGTCGGCCAGATCCTCGACTATCTCGAGGCTAACGGCCTCGCCGACAACACGATCGTCGTCTACACCTCGGACCAGGGCTTTTTCCTCGGCGAGCATGGCTGGTTCGATAAGCGCTGGATCTACGAAGAATCGATGCGCACGCCGCTCCTCGTCCAATATCCGGGGCATATCGAGGCGGGCACGAAGGTCGATGCGCTCGTCCAGAATATCGATTACGCCCCGACCTTCCTGCAATATGCCGGGCTGCCGGTCCCGGCCGACATCCAGGGCCGCTCGCTAAAGCCGCTCGCGGAAGGGAAGCCCGCGCCGGACTGGCGCAAGAGCCTCTATTATCACTATTACGAATTTCCCGGCTTCCACGCGGTGCGCGCGCATTACGGCGTGCGCAGC
>CAMPGP010000001.1 GCA_946885545.1 uncultured Altererythrobacter sp. | reverse complement strand
TCGGCATCTTCCTGATCCCGATGCTGTACCTGCTCGTGCGGCGGAAGATCAGCCGCAAGCAGCCGAGCGCTGCGGGGCATATCGACGAGACGCCGCCAGAGGGCGGGGCGGGCCCGAGCGATGGTCCCGCAATGGAGCCAGCCCGATGAGAAACCTGCTCACCCTCGCGCTCGTCTCCACGGCACTGGCGGGCTGCGCCAACTTCGCGCCCGAACACACCCGACCCGCTTCGGCGGTGTCGCCCGCCTACGACGCCGAATACCGGCCCGACGGCAGCGTGGTCGCATCGCAACTCTCCTATCGCGACTGGTTCGCCGATCCGCGGCTTGAAGGGCTGATCGCGAGCGCGCTCCAGAACAATCGCGATCTCCTCGCCGCGACCGCTCGGATCGAGCAGGCGCGCGCCCGGTACCGCATCCAGGACAGCCGCCGCCTGCCGACCGTGGTGGCCGACGCGAGCGGCTTGCGCACGCGCCAGTCGCTCGCGGCGAACCCGACGCTCGGCACCGGCGGCGAGAGTGGCGCCGACACGCCCGCTTCGGTCACCTACAACCGTTTCGACGTTGGCGTGGGCGTAACCGCGTTCGAACTCGATTTCTGGGGCCGCGTGGCGAACCTGAGCGAAGCCGCACGCGCCGAGTATCTCGCCACCGTCGCGGCGCAGCGCGCGTTCTACCTGTCGCTGATCGCCGATACCGCGAACACCTATTTCGAACTCGTCGAGACCGAGGAGCAGATCGCCCTGGCCGAAGCGACGACGGAAAGCCGGCGCGAAGAACTGCGCATCGCGCGGCTCAGGCTCGACAACGGGGTCACCTCGGCGCTGCCCTACCGGCAGGCGGAGACGCTGCTCACTCAGGCTGAGCAGCAACTCGCGGTCGAGCGTCTTGCGCTGGCGCAACTGCGCAACCAGCTCGCCGTCCTCGTCGGTGGTACCGTACCGGCGGGTCTGCCGAATGGACTCGCACTCGCAGCGCAGGCCGACGATCGCCAACTTGCCGCCGGGTTGCCGTCGGATCTCCTGCTCGTCCGACCCGACATCATCGCCGCCGAGGAGCAGTTGCGCGCGGCGCGCGCGAATATCGGTGCGGCGCGGGCGGCGTTCTTCCCGGCAATTTCGCTCACCGGAAGTGCGGGACTGACCTCGAACAGCCTCGACGGGCTGTTCTCGACCGACGGTCTTGGCTGGAGTTTCGGACCGACCATTACCCTGCCGATCTTCGACTGGGGTGCGCGAGAGGCGGATCTCGATCTGGCGCGCGCGCTCGAAGTGGAGCAGGTCGCGAACTACGATCGCACCGTCCAGACCGCGTTTCGCGAGGTTTCCGACGCGCTCGCGGGGCGTCGCTATCTCGCCGAACAGGTCGAAACGCTCGAGCGGGCGCTGACCGCTCAGGAGCGGATCGCGCGCATTGCCCGCCTGCGCTATCGCGAAGGTGTGGCGGACTATCTCGAAGTGCTCGACGCCGAACGCAACCTGTTCATCGCCCAGCAGCAGCTCCTCGCCACGCGCCGCGCCTGGCTCCAGAACCGCGCGACGCTGTTCGTCGCGCTCGGCGGTGGCGATCCTCGGGGAACGTCGAGCGAGTAGCTCGTCTCGTCAGCGAGACCGGCGGAAGGATCGAGGCAACCCGTGCCGCCAGCAGATGTCCGCATAGGCTGCGGCGCTTGGCGCTTCACCCGCGCACTGGGCGATGTCTCCGATCGAGATGATGCCGACGAGTTCGCCCGATCGTCCGCACACGGGCATGCGGCGGATCCGAAGCGCGGCCATGCGTGCGAGGACGCAGTCGATTTCTTCGTCATCGCTGCAGGTATGAACCGTGGCGCTCATCAGGCGGAAGATCGGGCTGCCGGCGTGAACGCCGCCGACGAACACTTTCATGGCAATGTCGCGATCGGTTACCACGCCTAGGATCGCGCCATGGTCGACCACCGGCAGGATGCCGATGTCCCGGTCGCGCATCAGGTAGGCAGCCGTCGCTGCGCTCGCGGTCGGCTCGAGGGTGCACACGTCACGCGTCATTGCGCTCGCGACTCGCATGTCCGCAGTTCCCGATCGCGCCTGTTCGCCGATGGACGAGCTGCCGCGATGCGCAGTCGGCTCGCGCAGCGTTCTGCCGTCAGGCACCACGTGCCGCTCTCTTCCCGGCATCGACAGGCATCGAAGGCCGCATCAGGAAATGGCGATGCGATCGACCACCTCGGTTACGCCCGGCGCGGCCCAGGCGGCACGCTCGGCGACCTGCCGCTCGTGCCAGGCCTTGACCTTGCCGCCGAGCGTCACGGTCGAGCCTTGCGTCTGGATCGTGACCGAAGCCGCATCGAGATCGGCCTGGCGCCGGAACGCGTCCTCGATCCTCTTGCGCACGTCGGTGACGCTGGCCCGATTGGCGATGCCGATCGCGTTCGACGCGCCAACGACGCCGGTCACCTTGGCCGCGGACTTGCTCGCTTCCTGGCTCTGGTAGTTCCACTCGACGTTGCCGGTCAGCGTGACCCAGCCGTTCTCGACTTTCACCGTGAGATGTTTCTCGGGCACGTTCACGTTCCAGCGGAAGATGTCGAGGATCCGCTTGGCGATCTCGTGATCGGCGGTCTTGGCATCCGAGGCATAGCGAACCTTAAGCTCTTCCGCGATCGCCGAGACGCCCGAAACCCGCTTCGCGGCGCGTTCGGCGGCGAGCTTCTCGGCGTAGCTCTTCACGTATCCGTTGAGCGTAACCACGCCCTCGACAACCGCGACGCCGATGTCCGCATGATCGACGCTCGGGTCCCACTCGAGTTCGTCCATCACGTCGCGTTGCAATTGACTGTCGATCTTCATCACATGCCTCCGATTGACACGGGGACTCGCGCTGCTTGCGCGTCGTCCGTCGTTCGGCAGGTGTGCCTAATCGAAGCATTCCCCGGCATGCGGAATGTTCCGGAGAATCTGCTTCTGCGCGCGTCAGGTGCGATTCTGGGCGACCGTCTGAGGTCCGAGATGTTCCTCGCGCCATTCGCGGTCCGATCCCATCCCCGCCGCGAATGCGATCCGCAATGCATCGGCGAAATTCGCCACTTGCAGTTTGGTCATGACGTTCGCGCGGTAGACCTCCACCGTGCGCGCGCTGATCCCGAGATCGTAGGCGATGGTCTTGTTGGGATAGCCGCAGGCGAGCCCGTTGAGGACTTCGCGTTCGCGCTCGGTCAGGGCGTTGACCTGCACGGCCGCCCATTCCCTCCTGCTACGCTGCGCTTCGCAGTCCGATTTGTATTCGAACGCACGCGCGATCGAACCGAGCAGGTGTTCGCGATCCACCGGCTTTTCGAGAAAGTCGATTGCGCCGGCCTGCAATGCCCGCACGGCCATCGGGACGTCGCCATGACCGGTGAGGACGATAACCGGCAGGTTCAGTCCTTCGTCGCTCATCTTCTTCTGGACATCCAGTCCGTCCATTCCCGGCATTCTCACGTCGAGCAGCATGCAGGCCCGATCGTGATCCTTGGCGCACTTGAAGAAATCGGCCGGATCCGACCAGGTCGCCGTTTCGTAGCCTTCGTGACGAAGGACGAAGTCGAGCGATCGCCGGATCGATTCCTCGTCGTCGAGAATATGAACGAGCCGTTTGTCAGACATTGTAGTGCCCTCCCGCATCTATGGTTGGGACTGTGAAATGAAAGGTCGCGCCGCCTTTCGAGCCGTCTTCGTACCAGAGCCGTCCTCCGTGCGCTTCGACGATGGTGCGGCAGATCGAAAGCCCGAGCCCCATCCCGCGCTCCTTGTTGCTGATGAACGGATCGAACAGGGTGCCCACCTTGTCGCGGGGTACGCCTGGGCCATCATCCGCAACGGTGAAGCGTGCCATCCCCCGCGCCACGTCGTTCGTGACCCGCACCGATATTTCGCCGCTATCGTCGAGCGCCTCCAGTGCGTTGCGAATCAGGTTGAGCAGGATTTGCTGGATCTGCACCCGATCCACGAGGACGGGCCGCACATTGGCAGGGACGTCGATGTCGCACCTGACGCCGCGTGGACGGGCGCCGACCATGCCGAGGCTGCAGGCTTCCTCGACGAGTTTGGCCGGCTCCTCGATCGTGCGGTCGAGTTCTCCGCGTGAGACGAATTCGCGCAGGCGATGCACGATGCGCCCTGCGCGAAGCGCTTCCTTGCCGGCAATGTCCAGCGCGTCGCGCACGGTCGCCGCAGTTGAGTCCTCGACACGGCCGAGCAGGGCAGAGGATGCCTGGACGTAGTTTGCGATCGCCATGAGCGGCTGGTTGAGTTCGTGTGCGAGCGCGGTCGCCATCGTGCCCAGGGCGCTGGTTCGCGCGATCCGCACGAGTTCCGACTGCAGCTGGTGCAAATTTTCCTGCGCCTCCTCTCGCTCGGTCAGGTCACGCAGGAACCCGGTGAACACCCTTCGCCCGCCCCCGACCGCTTCGCCCACGCTGAGTTCGTGCGGGAAGGTGGAGCCATCTTTGCGCCGTCCGAAGACGCGGCGCTGATTGCCGATGATCCGTCGCTCCCCCGTCCGCAGGTATCGGGCGATATAGCCGTCAGGCGCCTCGCGGTCGTGCGCGGGCATCAACATCCTGACGTTGTTTCCGACAACCTCGTCCGCGGAGTAGCCGAACAGCTTTTCCGCCGCGGCGCTGAACGATTCCACGATACCGTGCTCGTCGAAGACCACCATGGCATCGGGGACCGTGTCGACGATGGAGCGAAGGTGCACGGCGCTCGCCTCGAGTGCGCGCGAACGAGCTTCCTCTTCCGTCACGTCGCTGATCACTCTTCCGAAGCCGATGATTTGCCCGTTATCGTCGATGATCGGGTTGATCGACACCTCGGCCAGAAGCCTGCTTCCGTCCTTGCACAGGCGCCATGCGCGCGTCACGAAAACTCCCTCTTCGCGAGCTTTGGCGAGCTGACGCGCGGGGATGCCGCGCTGGCGATCTTCCGGTTCGAAGAACATGTCGAACGATTGGCCGACCACTTCGTCTTCGCGCCAACCGAACAGGTCTTCCGCCCCCTTGTTCCAGATCATCACCCGGCCATCGACGTCGAGCAGGCTGATTGCATGGTGACGCGCGCTGTCGATCAGCAGATTGAGCGCGCCGCTGATGTTCCGGGCATGCGCACGGTCCCGGATGTCGGGGGTCAGCAGGTCGCAGGAAATCAGAACGCCCCCGATTTCTCCCGACGTCTCGTACCAGGGCATCATCTTCCACCGAACCCAATCGATCGAGCCGTCGCGACGAGGGAACGGGTCGAAATCATGCGAGAGTGCTTCGCCGGCAAGTACGCGGCGATGCAATTCGCGCCCCTTGCTGTCGATTTCGGGGAAAACGTCGTATTGCGACCGGCCGATCAGATCCGCATCCTGCAATCCGTAATCTTCGATCCAGCGGCGGCTGCAGGCGACATAGCGCATTTGCCGATCGAACAGGGCGATGGCGGTCGGCGACCGTTCGACCAGCAGCGTGCCGAGGCGATCGCCATCGGACTGCCGAGCGACTTCGCTCGTTCGGACACTTTGCTCCATTTCCGGCCCGTCCATCCTCACGCGCGTACCCCTGGCAATTGGCGCGCGCCTGCCTCCCTGGCTCCGGCTCCACGCCGGCCCGCCCGCGCGAACCAACTCGCGCGAGAACCGGGCGCGGCAAATAGGTAAATGACCGGAGGTGGGCGGCGTATCGCATCGGCGCCGTGTGCGCACTCTGCCTTGGTGCATCGGGAAGATTGCGAATATGGTGCGAGCGATCGGCGCGCGAAGCTGACCTTAGTGCAGGCCCGCCGCGGCGCGTGGGCGTATCGAGGAGTGTGGGCGTGGCCTGGAGCGTCGTTAGGCTGTCGATGGCGCGGACGCCGGCATTTCCTGAAGGCTCCAGCGAACACGCCTACGAGTTGGTGCTGCCATTGCTCGCGGACGGCCTGATCGATCGGGATGCCTTCGACGCGATGCCCGCGCGCGCCACGGTCCAGCGCATCTGGCCCGGCGAGGGGGTGAGGCGCGGCGCGATCCTCAGGCAGAGGAAAGGCTGGGCCTTTTCCTACCGGCCTGGCGATGCGGACGACGAGGACATTTTCCATCTCGAAGACCACCCGTTAGCGGCTGGTAGCTATTTAACGCTGACGGAGCCCGATGGCGAACGGATTCCCTATCGCGTGGTTGCGATCGGGCGATTGCGGGGCGCCGACCGGGGTGAAGGAACCGCGTCATGAAGGAACATGAGGTGCAGGCACCAACCAGTCGGGGGAAGGAATGGGCGGCGCCTGCGCGCACTCTCATGGCCGAAGCGATCGGTGATCGCGATGCGGAGATATCCGGAGCTTTTGGCGTGGTTCGCGGGCAGCTTTTCGGCGTTCCGGATATTTACGAATGCCAGCCGCCGAGACGATCCGCTAGCCCGATAGCGTCAGTCAGGAGCAGCGGCGTCGTTTTGGATCGTGACTTCGGAAGCGATCTTGGTCCGAGGCCAAGCAAAGAACGGCTGACCAGGCCTGCGGCGTACCCCAAGACATTGTACCCAAGCGGAACAACGGACCAGGGGACGTCGCAGGTTGATCGCATCGCGAGCCTTCGCGTCCACGCGAGAGGATCGGCGCCACGATGCATGAGGGATATCTCGCCCTGTTCGTCGTGGTGCTGGGGATCAACCTGCTGCTCGCCTTCGGACCGCCGACCTGGTCGATCATTGCCCTTTATGGGGTCACGACCGACCTGCCGATAGCGGGGCTGGTCGCGGTCGGCGCGCTTGCAGCGGCGTTGGGCCGGCGCCTGCTTGCACTTGCTACCCGCGCGCTGGGCGGCTTTCTGCCTGCAAAGCTCAAAGCGAATGCAGAGGCCGCCCGTGCCCTCGTATCGAGGCGGCGGTCGAGCTCGGTTGCCGCGCTCGGATTGTTCGCGCTCTCGCCGCTTCCATCGGGCCAGCTTTTCGTGGCGGCCGGCCTAGCTCGGGCACCGTTGCCAGCCTTCACCGCGGCGTTCTTCGCGGGACGTGTCGTTTCCTACACGGTCTATTTCGCGACAGCGCAATTGGCGCGAGCTTCCGCGCAGGCCTGGAGGATCCGATTTTCCTGGGGTTGCAGATCGTCGGCATTGCTCTCGTGCTGGTGTTGCTGTCGGTGGATTGGTCGGCTCTGGCCGGGGAAAGAGCCGGCGATCCGCCGAGAAAGGCGGGGGCAATAGGTAGGGCTGCAGATGGCACCGAGCTCTTCGGTCCGTATGTTACCTGATGGATCGCTCGCCCGGCACGCGTACTTTCTCACGACTTCCGAGGAAGGACGACAAAGATGAAAAACGTGCTGGTGTTCGCACACGACGATAAGGGCCAGAAGGCGCGGTTGCAGGCAGCACTCGATGCCACCAAGGCTCTGGGAGGGCATCTGACCTGTCTCGATGTGGTTTCGCCGCCGCTCGTCCTGACCGATCCTTACGCGGGTGCCGCCGTCGCGGTCGTTATCGACACTGCGCGCGAGCGCGAAGCGGAAAACCGGCTCCGGATCGAACGACGCCTGGCCGCGGAGGACGTGGCCTGGTCCATGCGGGAAACGAGCGGCGATCCCGCAAAGGAAATCGAGGAAGCCGCGGCGTTCGCCGACCTGATCGTGGTGTCGAGCAGGCCCGCGGATGGCGACCCGTCCGACGCTGGGCCGATCGCGGGCAAGGTCGCGATCGCCACGGGACGCCTCGTGGTCGCGGTGCCTCCGGAATGCTCGAAGTTCGATGCGTTCGGCGATGTGCTCGTCGCATGGAACGGGTCGGACGAGGCCGACGAGGTTCTGCACCAGGCGCAGCCGCTGCTTGAGCGCGCCGCCAGCGTGGAGTTGTTGCTGGTCAACCTTCCGGACGCGATCGGTGCGGCAGAGGATGCCGCAGCCTATCTCTCGCGCCACGGAATAGCCACGACGATCAACCAGCGCTCCACGACGGGCGCGGTTGCCGACGCCATCCTTGCGCGGGTAAAGGAAATCGGCGCTGCTTACATAGCAATGGGCGCGTTCGGAATGGGGCGCGCGGCAGAAGCCGTGTTCGGCGGAGTGACCCGTACCATGCTGATGAAGAGCGAGGTGCCGCTCGTGCTGGCACATTGACGCCGAGCGATCGGCGATGCGGCGCCCTCCATCAACTCCGGATGTTTCCCGATTTCCGCACCGTGCCACGGGGCCTATCGTGTATCCGGACGGACACAGGCTTGCGCATCCGAAGCGAGCCTCGAGATGGCGGTCATGCGACCCGGCCGCCAGGGGCCATCCCGACACGATCGGGATGGCCTTTTTCGTACGCGGTTGACAATCACTAGGACGTCTATTATTTTAGAACATACTAATTTAGTAGAGTCGGAATAATCGTGCCTGATATTCGCGTTCTGAACGAGATGACCGACAGCGTGGGCGATGCCTCGGCACTGCTGAAGGCGCTGTCGAACGAACATCGCCTTCTGGTGCTCTGTCACCTGGCGGTGGAGGGCGAGCTATCGGCTGGCGCCTTGGTCGAACGCGTGGGGCTCAGCCAGTCGGCGCTTTCCCAGCACCTGGCGAAACTGCGCGAACAGGGGTTGGTCGCCTACCGCCGGGAAGCGCAAGTGCTGTTCTACCGTGTCGAGGATCCCCGGGCGCTGCGGCTGCTGGCGCTTCTGCACGAACTCTTCTGCCCCGACCTGATCGGGAACTGACCATTCGCCTGGAAGCGGCGATTACCCGGCGATCGCGCCAAGAGGACATTTCTGGATGCAATACGACCCCAATCTCCAGCACGCAATCGAGCAGATCGACCGCGTCCGGCTCGGGACCCTTCGCGCGCCTGTGGTTCGCGCCTTCTTCGACGAGGCGACCTTCACGGCCAGCTACGTCGTCTACGATCCGGTCGCGCTACGCGCGGCGATCGTGGATTCCGTGCTCGACTTCGATCAGCCCTCAGGACGAACCACGACCGGTTCGGCCGACGCCATGATCGCCTTCGCGCGCGACATGGGACTCACGGTGGATTGGCTGCTGGAGACGCACGCCCACGCCGACCATCTGTCGGCCGCGCCCTATCTGCAGCAGCGGCTCGGCGGGAAGCTCGCCATCGGCAAGGCGATCCTCTGTGTGCAAAAGGTGTTCGGCAAGATATTCAACGAAGGCACCGAATTCGCACGCGACGGGTCCCAGTTCGATCGGCTTCTGGAAGATGGCGACCGGATCGACATCGGCGAGATCCCTCTCACGGCCCTTCACGTGCCGGGGCATACGCCGGCGGACATGGCTTACGTCGTCGGCGATGCGGCCTTCGTCGGGGATACGATGTTCATGCCCGACTACGGCACCGCGCGCGCCGATTTCCCGGGAGGCGAGGCTCGCACGCTCTATCGCTCGATCCGCCGATTGATGCGGCTTCCGCAGGAGACCCGGGTCTTTCTATGCCACGATTACAAGGCCGTCGGGCGAGACCAGTATGCGTGGGAAACGACGATCGGTGCGGAGCGGACCGGTAACGTCCACGTCCACGACGGAGTGAGCGAGGCCGATTTCGTGGCCATGCGCACGCAGCGCGATGCGACGCTCGACATGCCCCGGCTTATCCTGCCGTCGATCCAGATCAACATGCGCGGCGGCCACTTCCCCGAGCCCGAGGCAAACGGGACCCGCTACCTGAAACTCCCGTTGAACCTGCTCTGAAGGCATCGCGATGGAACCGTTGAACCCGATCGTTGCATTGGCGGGCGGACTGCTGATCGGCTTGTCCGCCGCCCTGTTTCTGCTGCTTTCCGGCCGGGTCGCTGGGGTCAGCGGTCTGGTCGCGCGCGCCGCCGGAATAGCGGACGGCGGCCCGCCGCGCCGACAGGCGCTGGCTTTCGTGGCGGGGCTGCCGCTGGGTGCCTGGCTGATCGGGCTGCTCGTGCGCGATCCGCAGATAATCGTGACCAGTTCGCTTCCGCTGCTGATCGCGGCCGGTCTGCTGGTCGGCTTCGGCACCCGACTGGGCAACGGTTGCACCAGCGGTCACGGAGTATGCGGGATCTCGCGTCTTTCCCCGAGGTCGATGGCGGCCACTGCCGCCTTCATGCTCGCGGGATTCGCGGTCGTTGCTGCGGCCCGTCATGTGGTGGGAGGCTGAACGTGCGCCAGACGCTTCCTGCTCTTCTCGTCGGGACGATCTTCGGAGCGGGCCTCGCCTTGTCCGACATGACAAATCCGGCGCGGGTCGTCGCATTCCTCGATGTCTTCGGTGATTGGGACCCCAGCCTGGCGCTGGTGATGGGCGGGGCGCTGATCCCCGCCGCTATCGCCTACCGGATATCTCGCCGAATGCGAGCGCCGCTCCTTCACGACGGTTTTTACCTGCCGGAGAACAACACAGTCGACAAGCGTCTGCTGACAGGCGGGCTGTTGTTCGGAGCGGGGTGGGGACTGGTCGGCTACTGCCCCGGCCCGGCGATTGCAGGGCTGGCATTCGGCCACTGGCAAAGTGCGGTGTTCGTGATCGCGATGATCGCCGGAATGGTGCTGCAGCGATGGTCGGCCGGGTTCGGTTCGCATCGACCTGCGCGTGCGGCCTGACGCGCGATGAGCGGGCTGGCTCGCTATCTCCCCATTCTCGAATGGGGGCGCGGCTACGACAGGGCTGTCCTGACCGACGATCTGCTGGCCGCGACGATCGTGACGATCATGCTGATCCCGCAGAGCCTCGCCTACGCGCTGCTCGCGGGATTGCCACCGGTCGTTGGACTATACGCATCGATCCTGCCCCTCCTCGCCTATGCGGTCTTCGGTACGAGCCGTACGCTTGCGGTAGGCCCGGTCGCAGTGATCTCGCTCATGACCGCGTCGGCCGCGGGCGCGGTAGCGGCGCAGGGGACTGCCGCCTATCTTGAGGCCGCGATCACGCTTGCGGCTCTCTCGGGGATCATGCTCGCGGTTCTCGGGCTGCTGAGACTGGGCTTTCTGGCCAACCTGCTATCGCATCCGGTGATCAGCGGATTCATTACCGCAAGCGGGCTGCTGATCGCCACGAGCCAGGTGAAGCACATATTCGGTATCTCGGCAGGAGGCGCCACCTGGCCAGAGATGCTTGCAGGTCTCGGCGCAAACCTGGAGCAAGTCGATCCGTGGACTTTGGCCGTGGGCGCCGTGTCGACGCTATTTCTCTTCTGGGTGCGTTCAGGCGCACGAGGCGCGCTCGTCGGCGTGGGGCTGTCCCCGCGCGCAGCGGACATTGCGACCAAGGCGGGGCCGGTCGTTGCGGTCGCGCTGACGATCCTGGCGGTCGTTGCACTCGACCTTGGCGCGCGCGGCGTCGCTGTGGTCGGTGCGATCCCGCAGGGGCTGCCTCCCTTCGCGCTTCCTTCCACCGATCTCGGGCTGGTCGAGAAGCTCTGGGTACCGGCGCTCCTCATCTCGATCATAGGCTTCGTCGAAAGCGTTTCGGTCGCGCAAACGCTCGCAGCCAAGCGCAGGCAGAGAATTTCACTCGATCAGGAATTGATCGGGCTCGGTGCGTCGAACATCGCGAGCGCTCTGTCCGGTGGCTATCCGGTCACGGGAGGGTTTGCGCGCTCCGTGGTCAATTTCGATGCCGGAGCGCGCACGCCCGCGGCCGGAGCATACACTGCGGGCGGCATCGCGCTGGCCTCGCTCTTTCTGACGCCGCTGCTCTTTCACCTGCCGATAGCGACTCTCGCCGCAACGATCATCGTCGCCGTCCTGAGCCTGGTCGACCTGAAGACCCCGGGACGGCTGTGGCGCTATGCCAAGGCCGATTTCGCCGCCCATGCGGCGACGATACTCGTCACGCTGCTTGCAGGGGTCGAGACGGGTGTGATCGCGGGTGTCGCGGTGGGGCTGCTGCTGTATCTGTGGCGAGCCTCGCGACCCCACGCCGCGATCGTGGGCCGCGTTCCGGGTACGGAGCATTTTCGGAATGTCGAACGCCACACCGTGCTGACATTGCCCCACATCCTGTCGATCAGGATCGACGAGAGCCTGACCTATCTCAACGCACGATGGCTTGAGGAGTACGTGCTCGAACGCGTGGCCGAGCGCCCGAAGCTTCGGCACGTGGTTCTGATGTGTTCGGCGGTCAACGAGATCGACGCCTCGGGCCTCGAGAGTCTGGAAGCTATCGATCATCGCCTTGGGGACGGGGGCATTCGCCTGCATCTGTCCGAGGTCAAGGGACCCGTGATGGACCGGCTGCGGCACACGCACTTCATCGCCGGGCTGCAGGGCAAGGTCTATCTATCGCAAGATCGCGCCTTCGCGGAACTGGCGAACGACGACGGCGAGGACGAATGCCAGATGGCGGACATCGCGCGCGGCATGATCTGACATGGGCGTCGGCGCCGCCGCGCGCGTGCTTGGTGAAGCTCAGTCGCCTGCCCAGAGCCAGCCGAGCATCTCGGGCAGTCGGGCGTTCCACGCGATCTCGTCGTGCTCGGCGCCTTCGTAGCTGCGCGCGACGAAGTGCTCGCCCTCGCGCCAGCCGTTGGCGCGGAAGCCATCCGAGATCGAAGCCTGATAGGGCGCGTAGTGCGCGTCGAGCAGCGCAGTGCCGTGATCCATCCACACCCTGCGACCGTTCGGCGGGCCTAGCTTCGCGTCGAGCCATCTGCGCCAGATGGCATCGATTTCGCCCTTCTGCGCGGCGGCCAGCTCGGGGTCGGCTATCGGCCAGTGCGAGGACACGCAGGCCGCACGCCCGAACGTGTCGGGCCGCTCTACCATGGCGTAGCAGCTCATGATCCCGCCCATGCTCGAGCCGATCACGGTCGTATCCTCGGCCGCGGGGCGCGTGCGGTATTCGCGGTCGATCCGCGGCTTGAGCGTGTCGGCGAGCCATTCGAGATAGCGCGCCGAGACGATCGGGCCGCCCGCCATCTGGCGCATGCTCTCCGCGATTGCTCCGGTGGCGGACTCGGCGGGTTGCGGGAGGTATTGCCGATAGCGATCCTTGTCGGGCGACCATACGCCGACGACGATGTGCGGCTCCGCCTCGCCTGCGGCGACCATCGCGCGCAGCACGTCGTCGACCTGCCATGCTTTGCCGTAATGGGTCTTCGCGGGATCGAACAGGTTCTGCCCGTCGTGCATGTAGAGCACCGGGAAGCGCTTGCCGCGTGCGCTGTCGTATTCGGGCGGGAGCCAGATAGTGACCCGCTGATCGGGCAGGCCCTCCGCCTCGAGGCGCTCCCATTCGACGAACCGGCCCTCGCCCGCCGGAGCCGGGGGCACGCTCGCGCAGGCGGCGAGGGCCAGCGCAAGCAGCGCTCCGGCGAGCGCCCGGATCATCGACGCGGCTTCATCTGAATCGCCACGCCACCCGCGGGAGCAAGCCGGACTTCGTAGGTGTCGCCCTTCTTCACGGTCAGTGTATCGTAGGCGATCTGGTGACGCGCCTCGGTCTCATAGGTCGCGTCGGGGCCGTCCCTCCAAACCTTGGCGGTGTACGTCTTGCCCGGTTCGAGGAAGTCGAAGGTCAGCGTCACGGTGCGTTCGGTCGCATCGTTGACGCCGCCGACGTACCAGTCATCGCTGTTGCGGTCCTTGCGCGCGAAGATCGCATAGTCGCCAATCTCGCCCGCGATCAGGTGGCTTTCGGCCCAGTCGGCCGGAACCTGCTTGATGAACTCGAGCTCGCGCGGGTGCGCCGCGAGGCTGTCGGGGAAATCGGCCGCCATCTGGATCGGCGAATAGATCGCGAGGTAGAGGCCGAGTTGCTTCGCCAGCGTCGAGGACATCGGCACGCCATCGCCGCCGACGAGCCCGAGCACGCCGGGGGTGAAGTCCATCGGGCCCGAAAGCATGCGGGTATAGACCAGCGTCGGTTCGTGATCGGGGCCGTTGCCGTACTTGCTCCAGGCATTGTATTCCTGCCCGCGCGCGCCCTCGCGGGCGACCCAGTTGGGGTAGGTGCGGCGAAGGCCGGTGTCCTTGACCGGTTCGTGCGGATTGACCGCGACATGGTTCTTCGCCGCTTCCTGCACGACCTTGAGGTGGTGCTGCACCTGGCGCTGTCCGTCGTGCCATTCGAAGATCTCGTCGCCGCAGGGTTCGGCGATGTCCGCGTTGCAGGAAATGATCCCGCCGGCATCGGCGACGTAGCC
This sequence comes from uncultured Altererythrobacter sp., assembly GCA_946885545.1. The sequence continues at coordinate 25,459 of CAMPGP010000001.1, read as the reverse complement.
GGTCTTGACCACGTCGACGCCCAGTTCGCCGTAGAGCTTCATGGCATCGGCGAGTTGTGCCTCGTAGACCTGGATATTGCCGCCCGTCTCGTGGTGACCGATCAGATGGACGCCCTTCTCGCGGGCGTATTCGGTCACTTCTTTCAGGTCGAAGTCGGGATAGGACTGGGTGAAGCTGTAGTCGCGCCCGTTGCCGAACCAGTTGCCGTCCCAGCCGACGTTCCAGCCCTCGACCAGCACGCCACGGAAGCCGTGTTCGGCGGCGAAGTCGATCACCTCCTTGGTCCGCTCGGTCGTCGCGCCGTGGTTCGGGCCCTGCGCCCAGGTCCAGTCGCCGCGGATCATGCCCCACCAGATGCCGACGTATTTCGCGGGTTCGAACCACGAGACATCGCCCAGCTTGTTGGGCTCGTTCAGATTGAGATCGATGTTGCTTTCCACCAGCGTGGCGGGCTCATCGCCGATGCGAACGGTGCGCCACGGTGTGTTGAACGCACCCTCGCGCACGACCTTGGCCCCGCGGCTCGACGGCGCCAGCAGCGCGCGCAGGCGCGTGCCGTCCATGCGCTTGAGCCACATGCCTGAATAATCGATCAGCGCGGCTTCGTGGAAGGCGAGGTAGGTGCCGCCTTCCAGCTTCATCGTCACCGGCGTGTGAACCGTGGAGAGCGCGCTGATCGGGGTCTTGGAATAGAGGTATTCGTAGCGATTCCAGTCGCCCGCCGGGATCGACCAGGCGGTGCCGTCGCTCGCGATGTTGAATTCGGTCAGTTCCTCGGCGATGCGATACTCGGGCTGCGCGGCGCTTTCGGGCAGTTCGTAGCGGAAGCCGACGCCGTCGTCGAACACGCGCAGGCGCACGGTGACGGTGCGCGCGGCCTCGTCGCGCTGGCGGAAGGTGACCGCGAGTTCGTTGTGCTTGTCGGCGACCCATTGGCGCTCGCCCCAGGGCTGTTCCCAGCGGGTGTCGACCGCGTTGGTCGTCTCGCCGGTCACTTCGAAGTTGCGCCGCATCGGGTCCGCATCGGCGAAGCTGAAGCCGAGGTTGGACTTGGCGATCAGCGGCTTGCCGTCGCGCTCGACCGTGTAGAACGGAATGCCTTCGCCGTCGGCGTCGAGCGTGACCGAGATGCGCCCGTCGGGCGAAGTCGCGGTGCCCGCAGCGGCCGCGGTCGAGAGGGCGAGGGTCAGCGCCGAGGCGGCGAGGCGGAAGGGGAGGGTCATAGAATCACCATTGTTGCGCCGAAGGGAGGGAGATGGGTGGTGGTCGCGTCGTTCACCGCGACGAGCGTTTCGCCCGCGGCCATGCCGGGTTCGAGCGCGAGCGGGGTGTCGCCGAAGTTGAACAGGCAGCGCACGCGTTCGCCAGCGTGCTCGCGCTCGAGCACGAGTAGCGCGCCGTCTGCACGGCATTCGGCCACCGCGCCGTGCCGCAACGCCGGGTGCGCCGCGCGCTGCGCGAGCAGCGTGCGGGTCAGCGCGAACAGCGAGGCAGGATCGCCGCGCTGCGCGTCGACCGCGCGCGCGAGGTTCTCGTCGCCGAGCGGCAGCCAGGGCGTGTCGGAACCGAAGCCGCCGTCCGCCGCCGCACCGTCCCACGGCATCGGCGTGCGGGCACCGTCGCGCGAGAGCGTGAGCGGCCAGTTGGCGATGGCCTCGGGATCGTGGAGCTGGTCGAACGGAATCTCGACCTGGGTCAGCCCGAGTTCCTCGCCCTGATAGAGGATCACGTTGCCGCGCAGGCTGGCGAGCAGGACCATCTTCATTCGCGCGAAGGCGTCGCGATGCTGCGGCGCGCACCAGCGCGACAGCGCGCGGGGGGCGTCGTGGTTTTCGAACGCCCAGCTCGGCCAGCCGACGCCCTCGTCGTCCGGCCACTGCGCTAGCGCGGCGCAGACGAGGCCGGGAGTCAGCCGCTCGGCATAGAGGAAGTTAAATCCGTAAGCGGAGTTCAGCCGGTTGCCGCCCGCCGTGAAGGACTTCATTTCGCCTTCGGCTTCGGGTCCGCCAACTTCGGCGACGGTGAATATCGCGTCGTACCCGTCCGCGACCTCGCGGATGCGCTCGATGAAGCGCGGAATGTCGGGGTGCGACATGTTGTGCACGTGGCGCTGGAAATCGAACGGGCGCGTGCGCGGTCGATCGCTCGCCGGGGCGGGCGGATTGTCGCGCAATTGCGGGTCGTGCATCGAGAAGTTGAGCGCATCGATGCGGAACCCGTCGACCCCGCGATCCAGCCAGAACCGCGCCACGCCGAGCAGCGCGTCCTGCACCGCCGGGTTGTGGCCATTCAGCTGCGGCTGGCTGCTGAGGAAATTGTGCAGGTAGTACTGCCCGCGCCGCGCGTCCCAGGTCCAGGCCGGGCCGCCGAACACCGACTGCCAGTTCGACGGCGGGGAGCCGTCGGGCTTGGCGTCGGCCCAGACGTACCAGTCGGCCTTGGGATTGTCGCGGCTGGAACGGCTTTCGACGAACCACGGATGCTCGTCCGAGGTGTGCGAATAAACCTGATCGATCAGCACCTTGAGGCCGAACGCGTGCGCGCGGGCGACCAGCGCATCGAAATCCTCGAGCGTGCCGAAAATCGGATCCACGCCGCAGTAATCGGCCACGTCGTAGCCGAAATCCTTCATCGGGCTGGTGTAGAACGGCGAGATCCAGATCGCGTCGACGCCGAGGTCCGCCACGTAGTCGAGCCGCGAGGCGATACCGGCGAGATCGCCGATCCCGTCGCCGTTCGCATCCATGAAGCTGCGCGGATAGATCTGGTAGATCGCCGCGCCGCGCCACCATTCGGCGGTGTCGCTCCGGGCGGACGCGGCGAGGCGTTCCATGCGGTTCATTCGGCGGTCTCGCTCACACGGCACACCGCCCAGCCGAATGCGGGGAGCGCGAAGGCTGCGCTGCCGGGGGCCGAGACTTCGGCCGGACAGGTGCCCGCCAGCGTCTGGAACGCGCGTGCGTCGTAGCCGAGCGTCACGTTCGCTTCGCGCGGGGCGGCGGTGGTGTTGAAGGCGACGAGGTATTCGGCGCCGGAATCGGGGTCGAAGCGGCTGGCGGCGAAAATTCCCGCCTCCTGCTCGTAATGCCGAACGACCTGCCTGCCGCGGGTCAGCGCCGGATGCGCGCGGCGCACGGCGGACAGCTCGGCGATCAGGCGGAACAGCGGGTGGTTCTCGTCGAAATTGCTCTCCGCCGTGGTCGCATCGGTGCCGATCAGGTCGTTGTCGTTGTAGACTGCGGTTTTGCTCGGGAACATGTCCTCGCGCGCGAGCTGGTCGTTGCCGTCGCCCACGAAGCCCTGCTCATCGCCGTAGTAGATGACCGGCGCGCCGCGCAGGCTCAGCATCATCGCATGGCCGAGCTTGACCCGGGCCAGCAGCTCTTCCTGCGAGATACCGGGTTTGTCCTGCTTAATGAGGGTCGAGAAGCGGCCCATGTCGTGGTTGCCGAGGAAGGTCGGCAGGTTCCGCGCCGTTGCCTCGCCGCCTTCGTAGAGCACGTCGCCGTCGAACATGTGCGCCAGCACCACCGTGCCCTTGTCGCGCCCCAGCAGCTCGCGCATCGAGGCCTGGAAAGCGAAGTCTAGCACCGCGGGCAATTTGTCGCGGCGCGTGTACTCGGCGATGTAGCCGCTTTCCGGCACGTCCTTGTAGACTTCGCCGAACATCGTGAAGTTGGGGATGCCCTCCTCGCGCGCGGTCTGCATGAGCGCGGGCACGAAGGTCTGCCAGAAGCCGGGATCGACATGGCGCGCGGTGTCGATGCGGAAGCCGTCGACGCCGAAGTCGCGCACCCAGCCGGAGAAGATCTCGATCATCCCGGCGCGCACGCGGGGGTGCTCGGTGAACAGGTCGTCGAGCCCGGAGAAATCGCCGAAACGGCTGTCCTCTCCGGTGAAGCTGCTGTTGCCGCGGTTGTGGTAGTAGATCGGATCGTTGAGCCAGGCGGGGACCTTCACGGTGCGCTCCGCCTCGGGAATTTCCGGCACGTAGGCGTAGTTCGGATCGGTCAGCTTGGCGAAGTTCGCTTCGGAACTGTCCTCGTCGCCCATGAAGCCGGGGTTGATCGGCGCGCCATCGGGGCCGCCGCGGGTCGAATAGGGATAGTCGCCCTTGCTCCGGTATTCGAAGTTCGTCGCGTCGCCGTCGGCATAGGTGATGACGTCGGCGGTGTGGTTGGTGATGATGTCCATGTAGACCTTCATCCCCCGGGCGTGCGCCGCATCGACGAAGGCCTTGAACTCCTCGCGGCTGCCGAAATGGCCGTCGGGGCGGGTGAAGTCGGTCACCCAGTACCCGTGATAGCCCGCGCTCTCATCGCCCGGCGGCCCCTGCACCGGCTTGTTCTGAAAGATCGGGGCGAACCAGATCGCGGTGACGCCGAGCCGATCGAGATAGTCTAGCCGCTGCGTCAGCCCCTTGAGGTCCCCGCCGTGGAAAAAGCCCTTGGCGGTCGGATCGTAGCCGGTTGCCAGCCGGTCGCCCGAAAAGTCGCCCTCGTCGTTCGACGGGTCGCCGTTCTCGAACCGGTCGGGGAGGACGAAATAGACGATCTCCTCCGACGGTGCGCGCTCGCGATAATCCGTGGCGGGCGTGGGCGCGGCCACATCCTGCGCATGGGCGCAGGCGGCGAGGCCGAGCGTGAGAAGCGGGAGAACGATACGGATCATGCGGAAACCTTCTGTGCCATGGGCGGCGCGGCGGCGCAGTGCTGCGCGATGAAATCGCCGTGCGACGGCAGCCGTGCGGCGTTGGACGCGACTATCGTGCGGATATCCTTGAGGAAGCCGGCCAGCTCGTCTCCAGTCAGCGCGTCGGCCAGCGGATGGTAGGTGTCGGGGACGACGTTCTGCCCGGTCAGCACCTGGAACCAGCCCACTTCGACGAACAGCTCGTCCTGTTCGCGGAACACCCGACCGGTGGCGCGGAACAGGTCGATCTTGTCGCGGAGCGCATCGGGGATCGCCATCTCGCGGCAGCGCTGCCAGAACGGCTCGCTGCGCTGGTTGGCGTGATAATGCAGGATGATGAAGTCGCGGATGCGCTCGTAGTCGTAAGCCACCCGGCGGTTGTAGGCCGCGACGTTGGCGGCGGCGAAGGCGCGGTCGGGGAAATGCGAAATCAGCTTCGCGATGCCGTTCTGGATCAGGTGGATGCTCGTCGATTCGAGCGGCTCGAGAAAGCCCGAGGAGAGCCCCAGCGCTACGACGTTGCCCTGCCAGGCCTGCTGCCGTCTGCCGGTGCGGAACGACAGCGTGCGCGGCTCGGCCAGCGGTTCGCCCTCGAGATTGGCGAGCAGCGTGGCGGTCGCCTCGTCCTCGCTCAGGAACTCGGAACAGAACACGTGGCCGTTGCCGCTACGGTGCTGGAGCGGGATGCGCCATTGCCACCCTGCTTCGTGCGCGATCGCCTGGGTATAGGGGCGCGGCGGGCCGACGTTTTCGGTCGGGACCGCGATCGCGCGGTCGCACGGCAGCCAGTGCGTCCAGTCGTCATAGCCGACGCCCATCGCTTCGCCGATCAGCAGTGCGCGGAAGCCCGAGCAGTCGATGAACAGTTCGCCCCCGATCTCCTCGTCGCTCTCCAGCATAACCGAACGGACGAAGCCCGTCTCGCCGTCGCGCGAAACGTCGACGATGCGGCCTTCGATCCGTTCGACCCCCGCGCGTTCGGCGATACCGCGCAGGAAGCGGGCGTAGAGCGAGGCGTCGAAGTGGAACGCCCACGATATGCCGTCGAGTTCGGTGTTGGGAATGCGCGGCAAGCGGGCGAACCGATTGTCGCGCGCCGCGGTCTCGTTGAAGGAATAGTGACCGAGCGGTTCCGCCACGCCTTCGCGCCGGCCGCGCAGCCAGTATTGCCAGAACTCGATCAGGTCGAGGCTCTGTCCGATCTGGCCGAAGGCATGCATGTAGCTCTCGCCCACGCTGCCCCAGTTCTGGAATTCGATCCCGAGCTTGAAGCTGCCTTGCGTCGCGCGGATGAATTCGTTCTCGTCGATCCCGCATAGCCCGTTGAACAGGCGGATCGCGGGGATCGTCGCTTCGCCGACCCCGACCGTGCCGATCGCCTCGCTTTCGACCAGGCGGATGCGGATCTGCCCGCCCATCGTGGCGGAAAGCGCCGCAGCGGCCATCCAGCCCGCGGTGCCGCCACCCACGATGACGACGTCGCGGATGCGACTCTCGCTCACATTCCCACTCCCATCCCTGTGGCGATGCCTGCCTGGCGGCGGGCGTTCGCCGACACAAGAGGGGCGGGTCCGAACAGGGCCGGACCCGCCGCCACGATCAGAACTTGTAGGTGATGCCGGCCATGAAGTTGCGGCCGTAGTTCTGATAGTCGCGCACCTGACGCGGATCGTCGTTGTAGTAGGTGATGAACGGCTCGTTGGTCAGGTTGCTGCCTTGGAGCAGAATGCCCAGACCTTCGAGCGCGCCTTCCTGGAAGGTGTAGCCGATCTGCGCGTCGACCACGAATTCGGACTGCGCCATCACCCGGTCGCGGGCGAGGCTGAGGCCCGAGACTTCGGCCAGGAACTTCGAACGGTACCGGCCCGAAGCACGCGCCTGGAAGCCATACTTCTCGAAATAGACCGTGCCGTTGGCGACCCAGCGCGAGAGACCGGGCATCGAGATCGGATCGGCGCCGCCTTCGCGAACCCGGCTCTTGGTGTAGGACGCGCTGCCGAGCACGCCGAAGCCGTCAAGCGCGGACGAGAAAGTGGCGAAGGGCAGCGATGCGGAGGCCTCACCGCCATAGATCCGGCCACCACGGCCGTTCTGCCACTGCGACACGATGCCGAAGTCGAATATCGGCGTCGATCCGTCGGGGGTTGCGTAGCCGGTGAAGTCGAACAGGTCGTTCTGGCGATAGATCCAGTTGTCGAGATACTTGTAGAAGCCGCCGAGCGAGACATAGGCACCGCGCCCGAAATACTTCTCCACCGCCAGATCGACCGTGTTGGCCATGAGGGGGCGCAGCTTCGCATTGCCCACGGTGCCGGACCACGGCGTGTTGTTGATGCTTCCGGTGCCGGAAATGGCGGTGTTGTAGTTGTAGCCCACACCCGGGTTCAGCTGGTCCATGCGGGCGCGGGCCAGCATGCGTGCGGCACCGAAGCGAATGAAGGTTTCGGGTGCCATTTCGAACGTGAGGTTCAGGCTAGGCAGGATTTCGGTGTACTTGTCGCCATCGGTGATGGGATCAGAAACCGTGCCGGTGCCCGGATTGAAGGCTGCGAAGCCATCGGCCGACTGGTCGGTGTAGACGATCTGCACGCCCGTGTTGCCGCGTACCGGACCGCTATTGAAATTCGCCTGCACGAAACCGGTGAGAACCTTCTCGTTGACGATGTAGCTGTTGGTCAGTCGGCCCGGCGTCCACGCGGACTCGTCGGTCAGCGTGTAGTTGCCTTCGTTGTAATAGCGCCATGCATCGAACGCGACCATGCCCGGGATGCCGATGAAGCCGAGCGAAACCGGATCGTAGAGGAAGTCGGCCGGCACCTGCGTATCGTCGGGGTAGTTCTCGTGCGTCAGCACGAAGCCCTCGTCGATCAGCTGCTTGCGCCGGTCGGAGTAGTTCGCGCCGACGGTGACGTTTTCAAGGATGTCCCCGTCGAAGGCCTGCGTCGCCTGGAGGCGGATGGCCTTCAGCCGATCCTTGATCCGCGGGCGGTTTACGAATCCGTCCTGGCAGTTCGGCACCGCGCCGCCGCAGCTGTTCCAGCCCTGCGGGTCGGTGATGACGAACAGCGAGGGGTCGGCATAGTCGAGGCCCGGATCGAACGTGATGACGCCGCCGGTCGAGGGCATGGTGAAGCCGATCGTGTCGCGTGCGCCGACACCGGCGCCGCGGCCCGTGCCGAGATAGATCTCGAGGTTCTCTTCGGTCTTCTTCAGTTCCGAATAGCTGAGGTCGAGTTCGAAGGTCAGCGTGTCGGTGGCGGCGAATTCGGTGTTGAGGCCGCCGGCGAAGATTTCGGAATCGCGGTTGACGATGTCGTTGCGCATGACCGCTTCGACACCGGTGTAGCTGCCCGATGTGACGAGCCCGTCTTCGGACTGCGCGCCCGGAGCCAGGGTCGCGTTACCCCAGTAGAGCGGCAGCTCGATCCCGCGCAGGCGCTGTTCGTCGCGGAAGCGCGACCAGTAGCCGTCGAGCGTCACGTGGAAGCGATCGTCGGGCATGAATTCAAGCACACCCATTACGCCGTCGCGCTTCAGCTCGTTAGATTTCACGTAGGGCTTCGCGCCGCCGATCACGAGGTTGCCGACAGCGTCCTCGTATCCGGGCGCGGGTGCGCGCTGGACATCGCCGCAGGTGGTGCCGCCCGATGCCACGTCGTCGTTGAAGCGCTCGTCGCAGGCGTCGACGGCGGGGTAGCCCCAGGCGTTCCAGCGCTCTTCCTGCGTCGGGGACTGCATGCGCGCGTAGCCGAAGGCCCAGCCGAGAGTGCCCGCTTCGTTCTGGTCGACGTAGGAGATGTTCGCGCGGTAGCCCTTGTCCGAGATGTCGGGGTTCAGCTTGCCGAGGTCGTTGATCTCGCCGCGCACGCCGACGACGATCGTCCGGCGTCCATGGGCGAGCGGACGGATCGTGCGCATGTCGATCGTGCCGCCTAGAGCCTGGCCGATCAGCTGCGCATCGGGCGTCTTGTACACGACCGCGCCGTTGAGCAGTTCGGACGGATACTGGTCGAGTTCGACGCCGCGGTTGTTGCTGGCGCTCACCTGCTCGCGGCCGTTCAGCAGCGTGGTGGTGAAGTCGGGTGCGAGGCCGCGGATCGAGACCACGTTGGCGCGCCCGTCGAGCCGCTGCGTGGCAAGGCCGGGCAGGCGCGATAGCGATTCGGCGATCGACTGGTCGGGCAGCTTGCCGATGTCCTCGGCGCTGACGACTTCGACGATGGAGGTGTTTTCACGCTTCTGCGCGACCGAGCTCTCGATCGCGCCGCGGATGCCGCTGACGACGATGACGTTCTCGTCTTCCTCTTCCGCGCTGGTCTGCGGATCGGCGTCCTGCGCCGTCGCGGCTTGCGGAACCGCCAGCACTGCGAGCGACAAGGTGAACGCCGCACTGCTCACGCCGCTGCGAAGATTGCTACGAATTGCCATCGATTACCCCTTCCAGATGGCCGGCAGCCTTGACCGCGTGCCGACCGATTCCTCAACCCGGCGCAGGCCTCCGTTTATCGCGGACCTGTCGCCATTCATGGCCCGGAATAGGGGCGCAACGGGGCAGGCAGGAAGATAGCATACGTATACGCACTCGGGCGTGGCGGCGCGCTTGTGGCAAAATTGTCATACGCCGGTGCCGACCTCGACCCTGCGCACGGATTGCCTGGCATTCGCCTTGGTCCTAGGGTCCATGGCAAGCGACGCGGCAAAGCCCGCACGCAGGGGAGAGCACCTTGGGTCGAGCGCCATCCGGCAGGCCGACGAGCTTCGACATTGCCTATCTCGCGGGGGTCTCGCAGCCTACCGTAAGCCGGGCCTTGCGCGGCGACCGATCGGTCAGCAAGGCGACCCGCGAGAAGATCGAGCGGATCGCGCGCGAGCTTAACTACACGGTCGACAAGAATGCATCTTCGCTGCGCTCGCAGCGCGCGAACACGATCGCACTGCTGTTCTTCGAAGACCCGACGCCCGACGAGAGCATGATCAACCCGTTCTTCCTCGCGATGCTCGGCTCGATCACGCGGGCCTGCGCCAATCGCGGGCTCGACCTCCTGATCTCGTTCCAGCGCATGGCGGACGACTGGCACACCCAATACCAGGACAGCCACCGCGCCGACGGGCTGATCCTGCTCGGATACGGCGACTATACCGTCTACACGCAGCGGCTCGACCAGCTGGTCGAACAAGGCACGCATTTCGTGCGCTGGGGTTCGGTCGGCGACGACACGATCGGGCCGACTGTCGGCTCGGATAACTTCGGTGCCGGGCGTCTCGCGGGCGAACACCTGCTGGCGCAAGGCCGGCGGCGGATCGCATTCCTCGGCCATGCCGACGAACACTATCCCGAATTCGCCGACCGGTATCGAGGGCTGTGCGCCGCTTTGCGCAAGGCCGGAATCGAGGTCGACGCCGCGCTCCAGCACGACGCGCTGACCACGGAGGAGGACGGGCACGCCGCCACGATGGCCCTGCTCGCAGGCGGGGCTGAGTTCGACGGCATCTTCGCCGGGAGTGACCTGATCGCGATCGGCGCGATGCGCGCGCTCGCCGCGAGCGGCCGGCGCGTGCCGCAGGACGTCGCGGTAGTCGGGTTCGACGACATTCCCGCCGCCAGCCTCACCAGCCCCCCGCTCACTACCATGATGCAGGACATCAAGGGCGCGGGCGCGATGCTGGTCGAGACGCTGCTGGCGCATGTCGAGCAGCGCGAACCGCCCGCCTGTACGCTTCCGGCCCAGCTCGTCGTCCGCGGCTCCACCGGAGCCTGAAACGGGCACCACATTCGTATGCGATGTTGTGGCGGGGCGGCCGCTGTGCCAGCCCACCGGCATAACGCGAGGCGGCGCGAGATCGCCTGCGACCAAGGGAAAGGATCGGGCAGGCATGGAAAAGCCGCGCCAGGGCTTCGGCGGCCTGTGGAACATCAGCTTCGGCTTCTTCGGCATCCAGATCGGCTTCGCGCTCCAGAACGCGAACATGAGCCGCGTCTTCCAGACGCTGGGCGCGAGCATGGACGACCTGCCCGCGCTGTGGGTCGCCGCGCCGCTGACCGGCCTGATCGTCCAGCCGATCATCGGGCACCTGTCGGACCGGACCTGGAACCGGCTCGGCCGCCGCAGGCCCTACTTCCTCACCGGCGCGATCTTCGCCGCACTGGCGCTGTTCCTCATGCCGCTGAGCCCGGCCTTCGGCGCGCCGCTGCTGTTCGCCGCGGCGATGCTGTGGGTCCTCGACGCCAGCCTCAATGTCTCGATGGAGCCGTTCCGCGCTTTCGTCGGCGACATGTTGCGCACCGACCAGCACAGCGCCGGATATGCGGTGCAGACTGCCTTCATCGGCGCGGGCGCGGTGGTCGGATCGATCTTTCCCTTCCTGCTCGAGCGGATGGGCGTGGCCAACGTCGCGGCGGACGGGGGCATTCCCGATACCGTGCGGCTGAGCTTCTGGTTCGGCGCCGCCGCGCTGTTCGCGGCCGTGCTGTGGACCGTCGTTACCACGCGCGAATATAGCCCGGATGAACAGCGTGCGTTCGCGGGCGGAGCGGACGAAACGCCCGCCGATTTCCCCGTCCGCGCGCTGGCGGCCAAATCCTACCTCTCGAGCGCCGCCTGGATCGGTGCGGGCGTGCTCGTCGCGCTCGGCGTTCAGTGGTTCGCGCTGGAGAAGGAAATGCTGCTGCTCGGCGCGCTGCTCGCGGCCTACGGGCTGCTTTCCGCGCTGGCAATCTCGATGGCCAAGCGCGGGCAGGCGGCCAACATGCTCTCCAGCATTGTCGGCGATTTCGCGGGCATGCCCGAAATCATGAAGCGCCTCGCGCTGGTGCAGTTCTTCAGCTGGTCGGCGCTGTTCATCATGTGGATCAACACCACCCCGGTGGTGACACAGTACGTCTTCGGAAGCAGCGATACGACGAGCGTAGCCTACAACGAAGGCGCGAACTGGGTGAACGTGCTGTTCACGGTCTACAACGGAGTCGCCGCCGTCGCCGCGCTTGCGCTGCTTCCGTGGCTCGCGCGGCGCTTCGGGCAGGTGACGACGCATTCGATCTGCCTCACGCTCGGCGCGCTCGGCTTTCTGGGGTTCTTTTTCCTGCGCGACGCGAATGCCCTGCTGGTGTGCGAAGTCGGCATCGGAATCGCCTGGGCAAGCATCCTCGCCATGCCCTACGCGATCCTCGCCTCGAACCTGCCGCAGGCCAAGCTCGGCATCTACATGGGGCTGTTCAACGTCTTCATCGTGGTCCCGCAGCTGCTCGTCGCGACGGTGATGGGCACGATCATGAACGCCTTCTTCCCCGGCGAGCCGGTATGGACGATGCTGTTCGCCGCCGCGAGCTGGCTCATCGCCGCGCTTGCCATGCGGCGCGTCGCCGCCGCCTTGCCCCAAGCCACAGCAGGATGACCACCATGCGCAAGACCGTCGCGACCTTGCTCGCGCTCACGATCCTCTCCACCGGCGCGGCCTTCGCCATGAGCGAGCGCGCGGAGGAGCCCGCGGTCTCGGAGAAGTGGGCGGGCGAGCCGTTCGTCACGCTCGAGCATCCCGAATGGTCGCGCGACGCGGTGCTCTACCAGATCAACACCCGCCAGTTCACGCCGGAAGGCACTTTCGCTGCGGCGCAGGAGGAGCTGCCGCGGCTGAAGGAGCTCGGCGTCGATATCCTCTGGCTCATGCCGATCCACCCGATCGGGGAGGAAAACCGCAAGGGCACGCTCGGATCGCCCTATTCGGTGAAGGACTATTACGACGTGAACCCCGAATTCGGCACCAAGGCCGAGTTCAAGGCCTTCGTCGACGCCGCGCACGCGCAGGGTTTCCACGTCATCCTCGATCTCGTCGCGAACCATACCGCGTGGGATCACCCGCTCGCGAAGCAGCATCCGGACTGGTACGAAAAGACCTGGGACGGCGACTTCCGCCCCACGCCGTGGTGGGACTGGTCGGACATCATCGACCTCGACTGGTCGAAGCCGGGCGTGCGCGAACACATCGGCGAGGCGATGGAGATGTGGGTGCGCGACTACGGGGTCGACGGTTTCCGCGCCGACGTCGCCGGATACGTCCCGGTCGATTTCTGGGACAAGATGCGCCAGCGCCTGACCGCGATCCGCCCGGTGTTCATGCTCGGTGAAGTGCAGCAGACCGCGTTCCATCGCGCCGCCTTCGACGCGACCTATGCATGGGACTGGCACAACACGACCAAGCGCGTCGCCAAGGGCGAAGGCGATGCGACCAGCTTCTACGGCTACTACGCCGAAAACGAGAGCCTGTGGCCGCGCGAGGCGATGCGCATGACGTACATCGAGAACCACGATTCGAACGCCTGGGAAGGCACGCTGGAGGAAAACTACGGCCCCGCGCTCGAGGCGATGACCGCGTTGTCCTTCACCGGCGAGGGGCTGCCGCTGGTCCACAACGGGATGGAAGCGTGCAACGCCAAGCGGCTCGAATTCTTCGAGAAGGACCCGATCGACTGGAGCCAGGGTGAGGATTGCGCCTACGGCGCATTGCTGAAGGATCTGATCGCCTTCCGCGAAGCCAACCCCGCGCTGGCCAACGGCCAGTGGGGCGCACGCATGCACAAGGTCGAAAACAGCGCGTCGCAGCAGCTCTTCGCCTGGGTGCGAGAGCAGGGCGACAACAAGGTGCTCGGCCTGTTCAACATGTCGGGGCGACCCGTCACCGCTACGTTCGCCGATGGGCTACCGCTTGGCACCTACCGGGAATTCGGGGGCGGCAGTATGACTATAACGGCCGATACCACGGTCACTCTGCCACCGTGGGGCTACCGGTTGCTGGCCTCCGGCGGGCAGTAGGAAGCCTTTCCCGCAAGTTTCCAGATGTCGCCGAGGCCGACGCCCTGGCGCTCGAGGGTGCACAGGTGGCGACCGTCTTCGAACAGATCGGCCCAGCGGCCCGCGCGCTGGCGGTGAGCCACTGTCAGTGCGGCGGATGCGGTCGGGGCATCGAACTCGAAGTCCGCCTTCGATCCGAAACGATCTTCGGCATAACTCAACATATAGTGCGGCATGGTTCGTCTCTTGCTGTAACTGGCCGCTGGAAGGGAGGCGGATCGGCCTGGGACACGCGAGCGATTTCTCGCGTTGGTCCGGCCCTTGGATGCAACAAACCAAGTGTTAGCATTGGTGGCGCAGATATCAAAGTATCCGCCGCTCACTAAACAATTGTTGCCATCAGCCGCGATATTTTGCGTAAATAACAGGTGTTATTTGCAACTGACGTAAACGAACATATTTTCTTCTTGCAGACATTTTGTTTCGGCTTGCGGTGCTGAAATTGCCACCGCTCGCGTTCGTCGGAATTTGCGGTCGGTTTGGCTCTCTACCTGCATCGAAAGCGACCTTTCGACCATTTTCATCCTGCCCCCAGCGGGCGGAAAGCAGAGGATGCGATGAATACGAACCAGAACGATCGCAATCGCGAGCAGCAGGACCCCGGCTCCGAAGAGCGCAATCGCCAGCGTCAGCAGGACCAGCAGCAGGGTGACACGCGCCAGCCCGGCGAGAAGGGCGACAACGCTCCGCGGCGCCAGCAGGACTGATCTTCGAACACCGCTATGGGGTCGCTTCCTCCAAGGAGGGGCGGCCCCTTTCGTTTGCCTGGTCTGCGCTCAATAGCTGCGCGGCATTCCGAGGACATGTTCGGACAAGTACGACAGGATCAGGTTGGTCGAGATCGGCGCGACCTGATAGAGTCGCGTCTCGCGAAACTTGCGCTCGATGTCGTATTCTTCGGCGAAGCCGAAGCCGCCGTGGGTCTGGATGCAAGCGTTGCCCGCTTCGACCGAGGCGTCGGCCGCAAGCATCTTCGCCATGTTCGCTTCCGCCCCCATCGGTTCGCCCGACTCGTAGAGCCGCGCGGCCTCGTGCACCATTAGTTCGGCGGCGCGCATGTTGGCGTAGGCGCGAGCGATCGGAAACGAGACGCCCTGATTGGCGCCGATCGCACGGCCGAACACCTGCCGATCGCCCGCATAGGCAGCAGCCTTGCGGATGAACCACTTGGCATCTCCCACACACTCGGCCGCGATCAGCGTGCGCTCCGCGTTCATCCCCGAGAGGACGTAGCGGAAGCCCTTGCCTCCCTCGCCCACCAGCGCGCTTGCCGGGATACGCATGTTGTCGAAGAAGACCTCGGTGGTCGCATGGTTCATCATCGTGCGGATCGGGCGGATGGCGAGCGACTTTCCCGCCACCTCGCGCATGTCGACGATGAAGGTGGACAGACCGTCGGTCTTCCTGGCCGTCTGTTCGCGCGGGGTGGTGCGCGCGAGCAGTAGCATGAGGTCGGAATGCTCGGCGCGGCTGGTCCAGATCTTCTGCCCGTTGACGACGTATTCGTCGCCGTCGCGCACTGCGGTGGTGCGCAGCGCGGTGGTGTCGGTGCCGCTCGTCGGCTCGGTCACGCCGAAGGCCTGGAGCCGCAGTTCGCCGCTGGCGATCCGCGGCAGGTATTCGCGCTTCTGCTGGTCCGAGCCGTGCCGCAGGATCGTGCCCATGATGTACATCTGGGCGTGGCAGGCACCGCCATTGCAGCCTTCGGCCTGGATCGTCTCGAGGATCGCCGCGGCGGCGGACAGGCCGAGCCCCGAACCGCCGTATTCCTCCGGGATCAGCACGGAGAGCCACCCGGCTTCGGTCAGCGCGCGGACGAACGCGGTCGGATACTCGCGCGCCGCATCGAGGCCGCGCCAGTACTCGCCGGAAAACTGCGCGCAAAGCCGCCGCACCCCTTCTCGGATCTCGGCGAAATCCTCGCGGTCGTAGGGGCTGAGATCCATCGCTTGCGCTCTCCCGTTCCAGGTCCGCCGACCTGTTCGGGCAATCGCGCGCGGCGTGCAAGGGCGATGTCCGCGCCGCGTCAGCGCGGTGTCGAACGTAGCACAGGGCTCGACCAACGTCGCTTTACCCTTATCCCATCGGGCCTTACGCTCTCCCCAACAGGAGGGACCCCGCATGCTCGAACTCACGAACGTCACCCACGTGTACCCCAACGGGACGCGCGCTCTGGACGAAGTGACCCTCTCCATTCCCAAGGGCATGTACGGATTGCTGGGGCCCAACGGGGCAGGCAAGTCCACGCTCATGCGAACCGTCGCGACGTTGCAGACGCCGACTTCGGGTGCGATCCGCTTCGGCGGGATCGACGTGCTCGCCGATCCCGAGAAGCTGCGCGAGCGGCTCGGCTACCTGCCGCAGGATTTCGGCGTCTATCCGCGCGTCTCGGCATACGACATGCTCGATCACATGGCAGTGCTGAAGGGCGTCGCCTCGGCCTCCGACCGCAAGGCGACGGTCGAGACGCTGCTTAGCCAGACCAACCTGTGGTCCGTGCGCAAGAAGGCGATCGCGGGCTTTTCAGGGGGCATGCGCCAGCGTTTCGGCATCGCGCAGGCGCTGATCGGCAATCCCGAACTCATCATAGTCGACGAACCCACTGCGGGGCTCGACCCTGAAGAACGCAACCGTTTCCTCAATCTGCTGGCAGAAATCGGCGAGAACGTGGTGGTGATCCTTTCCACGCACATCGTCGAGGACGTGGCGGATCTGTGCCCTCGCATGGCGGTGATCGTGGACGGTCGGATACAGTTGGAAGGCGCTCCGCGCGAACTGATCGAGCGGTCGCGCGGGACTGTGTGGGCCAAGACCATCGAGCGCGGCGAACTCGATAGCTATCGCGAGCGCTACGAGGTGATCTCGACCCGGCTCTTCGCCGGCGCCACGATCGTCCACATCCTGTCCGACAGCGATCCCGGCAACGGGTTCGCGGCCGTCGACGGCGGGCTGGAGGATGTCTACTTCTCCACGCTCGCGACGACCCGCCGCGGCCCGGCTGCCGAAGACATCGCAGCCTGAGGGGGCGGGCCATGTTCGCGAAGATCGCCGCGTTCGAGCTGCGCTATCAGTTCCGCAATCCTGTGTTCTGGGTCGCGACCATCCTGTTTTTTCTGCTGACCTTCGGGGCGGCGACGAGCGACGATATCCAGATCGGCAGCGGCGGCAACGTTCATGCCAACAGCCCCGTCGCGATCGTCCAGACCCACCTGATCCTCTCGCTGTTCTACATGTTCATCACGACCGCCTTCGTCGCCAACGTGATCGTGCGCGACGAGGAAAGCGGGTTCGGGCCGATGGTCCGCTCGACGAGAGTGAGCAAGTTCGACTACCTGATCGGCCGTTTCGTCGGCGCGTGGTTCGCCGCGGCGGTGGCGTTTCTGGTCGTGCCGCTGGCGATCTGGCTCGGCTCGCTGATGCCGTGGGTTGATGCGGAGACGCTGGGACCGAACCGTCTGGCATTCTACGCCAATGCCTATTTCGCGTTTGCGCTCCCCAACATCCTGCTCACCAGCGCGCTGTTCTTCGCAATCGCCACCGTGACCCGATCGATGATGTACACCTACGTCGCCGTTGTGGCGTTTCTGGTGCTGTACCTCGTTTTCACCGCCATCGTCGGATCGGAGCCGGAACTGCGGTCGTTCGCAGCATTGGGCGAACCTTTCGGACTCGCTGCGCTGTTCGAGACGACGCGATACTGGACCGCAGCAGAATCGAATGCGCAGCTCCCTGCGCTCCAGGGACTTATCCTCGCCAACAGGCTTATCTGGTTTGCGTTCGTGGCGGCGGCACTGTCGTTCGCCTACTGGCGTTTCCGCTTCGGGGAAAAGGGCCTCTCGCAGCGCAAGGCGCGCCGCAAGGCGAGGAAAGAAGCGAAGCTTGCCGCTGGGGAGCCCTTGATCGTCGACAGGCTTCCGGCCTTGCGGCCCGACAAGGCGGGATGGGCCCGGCTGGTCGCGCGAACGCGGTTCGAGATGGGGCAGGTGTTCCGCAGCCCGGCGTTCTTCGTTCTGCTACTGGTCGGCCTGTTCAATTCGGGTTCCGCGCTCTATTTCGGCAACGACCTCTACGGCACGCCGACGCGCCCGGTGACGTTTTCGCTGATCGCTCCGCTGATCGGCTCGTTCGTGCTGATCCCGATCATCATTGCGATTTATTATGGCGGCGAGCTGGTCTGGCGCGATCGCGATCGCAAGATGCACGAGATCGTCGATTCCACATCGGTCCCCGGCTGGTCGTACATGGTGCCCAAGACGATCGCGGTGGCGCTGGTGCTGTTCGCCACGCTGCTGATCTCGGTCGTCGCCGCGATGCTGATCCAGCTCCTCCGCGGTTACGCAGATCTCGAAGTCGGCAAGTACTTCGCCTGGTACCTCCTGCCAATGACGGTGGACATGGTCCTGCTCGCGATCCTCGCGGTGTTCGTCCAGGCGCTAAGCCCCAACAAGTACCTCGGCTGGGGCATCATGGTGATCTACGTCGTCGCCGGCATCGTTCTGGCGAGCATCGGCTTCGAGCACCCGCTCTACGTCTACGGCGACACGGGGACCAACCCGATCTCCGATATCAACCGCGCCGACGTGGGCTGGGCGATGGGGTGGTGGCTGCGGCTCTACTGGGGCGCGTTCGCGTTGATCCTGGCCGTGCTCGCGCACCTGCTCTGGCGGCGTGGCGCAGACGGCGCGCTGATGCCTCGGCTGCGTAGCCTGCCACGACGGCTCGTATCGCCCGCGGGCGCTCTGCTTGGCGTGGGAGTCCTCGTCGCGGCAGGAACGGGTGCATACTTGTTCAATCAGATGAACGTGGTCGAGGAGTATCGCACGCAGGACGATGTCGAGGCTGCGCTGGCGGCATACGAGAAGAAATATCTCAAGTACGAGACGGTAGCGCAGCCGTCGCTCGCCGACGTCACAATGCGGGTCGATCTCTATCCCGAGGAAAGCCGGATGCTCGCACGGGGCCGCTACCGGCTGGTCAACGACACCGGCGCGCCGGTTCCGCAGCTCCACGTACGCCTGCCCGACCCGAATGCCGAAATCCTCGACATCTCGGTCCCGGGCGCGCGCCTGGCGATGAACGACGAGATCAACCGCTATCGCATCTACGAATTCGAGGAGCCGCTTGCCCCGGGCGCTGAAGCCGCCCTCACGTTCGAGACGCGACGCTGGCAGCGCGGCTTCCGCACCACCGGGAACGACACCCGGCTGGTGAAGAACGGCACGTTCCTCAACAACGGCGAGTTCGCTCCGCAGATCGGGATGGACCGGTCGGGGCTGCTGCAGGATCGGGCGACGCGCCGCAAATACGGCCTCCAGTCCGAACTTCGTCCGGCGAAGCTGGAAGACGAGAGTGCGCGCGATCGAAACTACGTCGGCAATGCCGACTGGGTGACGGCGGACATCACGGTGTCGACCGTTTCGGACCAGACGCCGATCGCGCCGGGCGTGCGCGTGTCGGACGAAGTGGTGGACGGACGCCGGATCGCGCGGTTCGTTTCGGACAGCCCGATCCTGTCGTTCTTCTCGATCCAGTCCGCCGACTACGCGCTGCGCGAGCGGATGGCGGATGGGGTGAACCTGCAGGTGTTCCACCATGCGCCGCACGACTTCAACGTCGACCGGATGCTCGACGCGATGGAGACCTCGCTGGGGTATTACCGGGGCAACTTCGGACCCTATCAGTTCCCACATGCGCGGATCGTCGAATTTCCCGGCTATGCCAGCTTCGCGCAGGCTTTCGCCGGGACGATGCCCTATTCCGAAAGCATCGGCTTCATCGCCGACAATGCCGACGAGGAAAGCATCGACTACGTCACCTATGTGACCGCGCACGAGGTCGCGCACCAGTACTGGGCGCACCAGTTGATCGGCGCCGACCAGCAGGGTGGCACGATCCTTGTGGAAACGCTGGCGCAGTATTCGGCGCTGATGGTGATGAAGGAGCTCTACGGCGAGGACAAGATCCGCCGCTTCCTCAAGTTCGAGCTCGACACCTACCTGTCGGCTCGCGGGGGCGAGGTGATCGAGGAACTGCCGCTCGAGCGGGTCGAGAACCAGGCCTACATCCATTACCGCAAGGGCTCTGTGGTCATGTACCTGCTGCAGGACCGGCTGGGCGAGGACCGGGTGAACGCGATGCTCGCCGGCCTGCTCGATCGCTACCGTTTCCAGGGGCCGCCCTATGCCAGCTCGCGCGATCTGGTGAACGGCTTCCTCGGCCTGGCGCGCACCGAGCGCGAGCGGCAGCTGGTGCGCGATCTGCTCCAGCGGATCACGCTCTACGACCTCAAGGTCGAGGATGCGACGGTGCGCGAGTTGCCGGGCGGCCGGTTCGAGACCACGCTGACGGTCGAGGCGAGCAAGTTCTACGCCGACGGGAAGGGCAAGGAGACCGAGGCCTCGCTCGACGACGTGATCGAGATCGGCCTGTTCACCGCGCGGCCAGGGCAGGGCGCGTTCGACCGCGAAAACGTGCTGTTCATGGAGCGGCGCCCCATCCGTTCCGGCCGGCAGACGATCACGGTGATGACGGAGGAACGCCCGAGCTTCGCCGGGATCGATCCCTACAACAAGTACATCGACCGCAACTCCGACGACAATATCGCGGAGACCAGCTAGCCCTCCAGCGCGAGGAGGGCGAAGCTGGCGAGCCAGTGGCTGCCCATGTAGTCCTCGCCGATGTGGGGCAGGCTGGCGGCGATGTGCGCGTCCGCCACGGGGCCGAAGCGTTCGGGCTGGCCCAGCGCCCGGCCGATCGCTCGCCAGCACCAGGCGCGGCTGAGGTTGAGCCCGTCGAGGTGGGCGATCTTGCCGTCGGTGCGGTCGGAGACTTCGGCGGGTTCGAAGAGCACGGCGGGCTGGCGATCGTCGGCGTGAGGCAGGAAGGCGGCGAACCATTCGGCGAATTCGGCGCGGCTCATCACCCAGCTCATCAGCAGCGCGGCGGTGAGGGCGGGGGAGAGGAACTCGTCGCCGCCTGGCTCCCACCCGCGATAATCGCTGCGCGCGCCGAACCAGGCGCGCGCGCGCTCGCCGATCAGCGCTGCGAGCGCGGGGTCGCGGTCCTCCGCCCATTCGAGCGCCAACACCAGCGCGAAGGCGGTGTTGAAGTGCGTGCCGACGGTGATCGGGTAGGTCAGCTTGGGCAGGTGCTCGGCGAACATCGCGGCGAAGCGCAGCGCCAGCGGTTCGAGCGCGGCGGCCCACGGCGCATCGTGGCGCGCCGCCTCGGCATGGAGCGCGAGGAGCCAGCCCCAACCGTAGGGCCGCTCGAAGGCCGCGCTGTACGGCCGGTCAAGCCGCTCGACTTCGCCCGTGACCTTTTCCGACACCAGCATCTCGTCGGCGCGGGCACGGATTCCCGCCGCTTCGGGCATGTCGGGGAACAGCCGCGCGAGCCGCAGCACCTGCCAGTAGCCATGCACGCACGAGTGCCAGTCGAAGCTGCCGTGGAAGATCGGGTGGAGCACGGCGGGCTCGACCGCGTCCTCCGGTCCGGTAAGCACCAGATCGAGCTTGTAGGGGTAGCGCAGGCCTAGATGGCCGAGCGTCATCGCGGCGAACGTGCGGGCGTGATTCTCCGTCAGCATCATGGCAAGGCCCCGGCTCGCCTGGACCACAGACCCACCCCTTTTGAAAAACTTTCCAAGCGTCGTTGCGCAGGAGGCAACAGGCGGAAAACACACGGGAATCCGTCACTCCGCGCTACCGATGCGGTGGCGCATTGTGTCACCTTCCGCGGGAGCGCGATCGATGCGGGGGAAGAGCGGGGCGAACGGGCGATCATCCGGCCCTGCTAGCAGGACGGGCAGGGTGTAGGAAAATCGTTTCGCGCGCGCGTGCCCGCGACCCGCATCACGGGAAAGCCAGGAAGTAGATCAGCGCGATGTTGGCGAGCAGCAGCGGGATCGCGGTGGGTATCTGCGCCTTGATCACCGCGTTCTGATCCTTCAGCTCGAGCAGCGCGGCGGGCACGAGATTGAAGTTGGCCGCCATCGGGGTCATCAGCGTGCCGCAGAAGCCCGCCAGCATGCCGATCGCGGCGATGCGGATCGGGTCGCCGGAGAACGCGCCGATCAGCACCGGCACGCCGATCCCGGCGAACATCACGGGAAAGGCGGCGAAGGCGTTGCCCATCACCATCGTGAACAGCGCCATGCCGACGGCGTAGACCGCGACCGCGCCCAGCAGGCTGCCCTCGGGGATGATCCCGCCCGCGATCCCGCCGACGACCTCGCCCACGCCCGCGAGCGCGAAGACCGCGCCGAGGCTGGCGAGCATCTGCGGCAGCACCGCGGCCCAGCCGACGCTGTCCATCAGTCGCGTGCCTTCGGCGAAGGGTGTGACGGGCTTCGGCCGGAACCAGGCGTAGCAGACCACCAGCGCGGCGAGTACGCCGAAGGTCAGCGCCACCAGCGTCACTTGCCCGCTGTCGAAGATATCGGGAAAACGCTTGAACGCCAACGTGCCGATCAGCGCGACCGCGGGGATGATCAGAGCGGGCAGAAACAGACGGTTGCCGCGCGCCGCGCTCTCGGCGGCGCGCTCCTCGGTCGTGGTGGTCGCGCGCGCGCCCTTGCCCATCAGCTTGAACCCGGCGACCGCAACGAGGCCGAGCACGAGCACTCCGTTGCCCACGTCGCCGAGGCTGTCGCCCGCCCAGAAACTGGTCGCGAGCAGGGCATAGAACGCGGCGTTGCCCCAGCGTTTCGGATTGGTGCGATCGGTCGCGCTCAGCAGCCCGAAGGCGAGGAAGAATGCGCCCCCGACGGCGTAGATGAAATCGTAGTCGATCATGCCGCGTCCTCCGCCGGGGCGGCATCGCGCGCCGCGCGCTCGCTGGCGAGCTTGCGGTCGAGCCAGAGCAGCCGCGCGCCGTGGATCACGAAGGCGCAGATCGCGGTCGGGATCGCCCACTTCGCCAGTTCGAGCGGTTCGGCGGTGATGCCGTAGGTCTGGAGCACGCCGACCATCAGCAGGATCGAACCGATGGCGATGAAGATGTCCTCGCCGAAGAACAGCCCGACATTATCGGTGCCCGCGGCCATCGCCGGGATCCGGTCGCTCTCCGGATCGGCGCCCTGCGTCTCCGCCGCGGCCAGCGCCATCGGCGCGACCAGCGGGCGGACGGTCTGCGCGGGCCCCGCGATCGAGGTCAGCCCGAGCGCCGCGGTCGCCTGACGGAACACGAGGTAGCCGATCAGCAACCGCCCCACCGTGGCGCCCCGGAACGCAGCGATCGCGGCGCGCGCGCGCTCCTGCAAGCCGTGGCGCTCGAGGATGCCGATCACCGGCAGCACGATATAGACCACGCTGACGTAGCGCGCGTCGTTGAACGCCTTGCCGAAAGCGGCGAGCACCTCGATCGGGTCGATCCCCGCCGCCAGCCCCGTCACGAGCGCCGAGATCGCCACCACCAGCAGCGGATTGAACCGTAGCAGGAACCCGACCACGATCACCGCGATTCCGAGCAAGACCCACATAGCGCTAATCCCCTCCGGCCGAAGTCGTTGCGGTTATCGCGTTCACACTTCACCGTCATGCTGAACTCGTTTCAGCATCCATTTTGCCTCCAGCGCAGGGCCGCTGGCAACGTGCCGCACATGCCCTTGTCCGAAGCGCGGCTCTGGCGGCTACATGGACCCTGAAACGAGTTCAGGGTGACGGGGTTGCGGGGTCGCTGATCTGCCATCTCAGCCCGCCCCGTAGCCGCCGCCGCCGGGCGTCAGGATCGCAAACACATCGCCCGCCTGCATTTCGGCCGCGGCGGTCGCTTCGAGCGTTTCGACCGTGCCGTTGGCGCGTTCGATGCGGTTTACGCCCAGTGCTCCGTCCGCGCCGCCCGCCAGCCCGAACGGCGGCACGCGGCGGCGATTGGCCAGCATGCCTGCGGTCATCGGTTCGAGGAAGCGTACGCGCCGCACCGCGCCGTCACCGCCCTTGTGCGCGCCTGCGCCGCCCGAACCCCGCCGGATCGAGAACTCCTCCAGCCGCACCGGAAAGCGCGTTTCGAGGATCTCGGGGTCGGTCAGCCGGCTGTTGGTCATGTGCGTCTGGACCACGTCGGCGCCGTCGAAATCGGGCCCGGCGCCCGATCCGCCCGCGATCGTCTCGTAGTACTGGTGCCGCTCGTTGCCGAAGGTGAAGTTGTTCATCGTCCCTTGCGCGCCCGCCATCGCGCCCAATGCGCCGAACAGCGCGTCGGTGACGACCTGGCTGGTCTCGACGTTGCCCGCGACCACGGCGGCGGGATGGCGCGGGCGCAGCATCGAGCCTTCGGGGACGCGGATATCGATCGGGCGCAGGCAGCCTTCGTTCATCGGGATCGCATCGTCGATCAGCGTTCGCACGACGTAGAGCACGGCGGCGCGCACGACCGAGACCGGCGCGTTGAAATTGCCGGGAAGCTGATCCGAGGTGCCCGCGAAATCTACCGTGGCCGAGCGGTTCGCGCGGTCGACCCTGACCTGCACCGAGACCACCGCGCCGTTGTCCATCTCGTAGCGGAAATGGCCGTTCTCGATCCGCTCGATCAGCTTGCGGACCGCTTCCTCGGCGTGCGCCTGGACGTGGCCCATGTAGGCGGCGACGCCTTCGCGCCCGTATTCGTGGCTGATCCGCTTCAGCTCGTCCGCGCCCTTGGTGCAGGCCGCTACCTGTGCCTTGAGGTCCGCGAGGTTGGCGGCGACGTTGCGCGAGGGGTAGGGGCCGGACGACAGCAGCGCGCGCAGGTCCTTGCCGAGGAACTCGCCGTCCTCGACGATCAGCACGTTGTCGAGCAGCACGCCTTCTTCCTCGACGCTGGTGCTCATCGGCGGCATCGATCCCGGCGTGATCCCGCCGATGTCGGCGTGGTGACCGCGCGCGGCGACGAAGTAGGCGGGGGTGCGGTCGGAAGGATCGACGAACACCGGCATGACCACGGTGATGTCGGGCAGGTGTGTGCCGCCGTCGTAGGGTGCGTTGAGCGCGTAGACGTCACCCTGGCAGATGCCGCGCCCGTCGCGCATTTCCCCGCGCCGCGCCATGATCGTGCGCACGCTCTCGCCCATCGAGCCGAGGTGGACCGGCATGTGCGGCGCGTTGGCGACGAGGTTGCCCTGCGCGTCGAACACCGCGCAGGAGAAATCGAGCCGCTCGCGGATGTTGACCGAGGAGGCGCTGTGCTGGAGCGCGGCGCCCATTTCCTCGGCGATGGCCATGAACAGCCCGCCCATGATCTCCAGCCGGACGGGATCGACCGCGGTGCCGAGCTGCGCGCCGTCGTCGCGCTCCTCGCGCCGTTCGAGAATGAGGTTGCCGCGACCGTCCACATCCAGCCCCCAGCCGGGCTCGATCACCGTGGTCGAGGTCGGGTCGATCACGATTGCCGGGCCTTCGAGTTCGAACCCCGCGGCGAGCGAAGTGCGATCGTAGAGCGGGGCCTCGCGCCACTCGCCTGCCATGAAGCATTCGACTTGCGCCAGCGGCTCGCCCGAGCGCGCGGGAAGCTCGGGCGCCACCGCGGCATCCGCTTCGGCGCGGCGTACCGCCTCCACCCGCAACGTGTCGATCACCAGGGCATCGTCGCTGCGGAAACCGAATTGCTTGCGATAGGCCTCGTCGAAGGCCGCCTGCATCGCGTCGAGCGTGCCGAGCGCGACCTCGATCGTGCTGTCGCCGCCGCGGGTGCGCATCTGCACGGTCGCCTCGCGCGCGATCTCGCCCGATACGCCCTGATCGCGCAAGTCGCGCTCCGCATCCTCGCCGAGCATCGCGGCGGCATCGTTCAGCCGCGGCATCGCCTCGCGTTCGAAGTCGAGCGCCAATGTCCGTTCGCGCACGGCGCGGCGATCGGCGAGGCCGATCCCATAGGCCGAGAGCACGCCCGCGAGCGGGTGGATCATCACCCGGTCCATCCCCAGCGCATCGGCGACGAGGCA